>NZ_JBQEDL010000013.1:0-104809 GCF_052106715.1 Gordonia sp. (in: high G+C Gram-positive bacteria) | reverse complement strand
GCCGCGGCCACCGGGCTGTCCGGGCTCGGACCCGACGATCTCTGTGGCCTCAACGTCCGGGTGCTCGACGATGTGCTCGCCTCCGCGCCCCAGACCGGCGAAGGCATTCTCTGATGTCGGGACAGACGTACGGGCTGTTCAGCTCGGGTGTGAGCGACGCGGACAAGCGTGCGACGCTGCGCGCGGGCCTGGAGTCCGGCGACCTACTGCGCTGGCCGGGCGCGTTCAGCCCGCTCGTCGCGAAGATCGTCGCCGACGCTGGCTTCGAGGGCGTGTACGTATCCGGTGCCGCGCTGGCCGCGGACCTCGGCTTGCCCGACATCGGTCTGACGACTCTCACCGAGGTCGCCGCGCGAGGCGGATCGATCGCCCGCGCGACCGACCTGCCGACGCTCATCGACGCCGACACCGGATTCGGCGAGCCGATGAGTGCTGCCCGGACCATCACGACGCTCGAAGACGCCGGACTGGCGGGTTGCCACCTGGAGGACCAGGTCAACCCGAAACGGTGCGGCCATCTCGACGGCAAAGAAGTGGTGCCGACGCAGGACATGCTGCGGCGCATCGCCGCAGCAGTCGGCGCGCGGCGCGACCCGAACTTCATCGTCTGCGCGCGCACTGACGCCCGCGGTGTGGAAGGCCTCGACGCCGCGATCGACCGAGCGAAGGCCTACGTCGACGCGGGCGCCGACCTCATCTTCACCGAGGCGCTCGCCGACGAGAAGGAGTTCGAGACCTTCCGCGAGGCCGTCGACGCCCCGCTCCTAGCCAATATGACCGAATTCGGAAAGTCGGAGCTGCTCACCACCGATCAGCTCCGTGACCTCGGGTTCAACGTCGTGATCTATCCGGTCACCACTCTTCGGCTGGCGATGGGGGCCGTGGAGTCCGGACTGGCCGCCATCGCCGAGAACGGAACGCAGGCGGGCCAACTCGATGTGATGCAGCATCGCGCGCGGCTCTACGAGTTCCTCCGCTACTCCGATTACAACGCATTCGACCAGAACCTGTTCACCTACACCCGACCCCGGACCGACAGCAGATCAGGGAAGTGACCCATGAGCACAGAATCCACCCCGACCGTCTACAAGGGGCTCGCCGGAGTCGTCGTCGATACGACGGCCGTCTCCAAAGTAGTGCCCGAGACCAACTCGCTGACCTACCGTGGCTACGCCGTGCAGGACCTGGCGGCGAACTGTTCGTTCGAGCAGGTCGCCTACCTGCTCTGGTACGGCGAACTGCCGACCGACGCACAGCTGGCGCAGTTCACCCAGCGTGAACGGGCCAGCCGACGCCTCGACCGGTCCGCGCAGTCGGTGCTCGCGCGGACGCCGGACACCTGCCATCCGATGGATGTCGTCCGCACGATGATCAGTTATCTCGGCACCGAGGATCCCGATGAGGACTCCACCGATCCGGCGGCGCTGATGGCCAAGGCTCAGCGGATGTTCGCCATCCTCCCGACGATCGTCGCTGCCGACCTGCGTCGGCGTCGCGGACTCGATCCGATCGAGCCGCACCACGCGCTCGGGTACGCGGAGAACTTCTTGACGATGTGCTTCGGCGAGAGTCCCGATCCGGTGATCGTCCGTGCTTTCGAGAAGTCGATGATCCTGTACGCCGAGCACAGCTTCAACGCGTCGACGTTCTCCGCCCGGGTCGTCACTTCCACCGGATCGGACATGTACAGCGCCGTGACCGCAGCCATCGGCGCCCTGAAGGGGTCGTTGCACGGCGGAGCGAACGAGGCCGTCATGTACGACATGATCGACATCGACAGCCCCGACCGCGCCCGGGGATGGCTCACCGCCAAACTCGACGCGAAAGAGAAGGTGATGGGCTTCGGTCACCGGGTCTACAAGAACGGCGACTCGCGGGTCCCGACTATGTACGACGCACTGGTCGAGGTCTCCGAGCACCTCGGGCAGGACAAGTGGCTGCGCATCTACCGTGAACTCGAAGACGAGATGTCCTCGCGCACGGGCATCCTGCCGAACCTCGACTTCCCGACCGGCCCGGCCTATCACCTGATGGGCTTCGACATCGGTGCGTTCACGCCGATCTTCGTCATGAGCCGTATCACCGGGTGGACGGCTCACATCATGGAACAGGCGGCGTCGAACGCACTGATCCGACCGCTGTCGGCCTACAACGGCCCTCAGCAGCGCCGCGTTCCGGCCTGACGCGTCGTCGCAGCCCAACGGGGTACCGACCCCACGGAAAGGATCGAACACCACCATGTTCGCCAAAGTACTGGTCGCCAACCGCGGTGAGATCGCCGTGCGTGCGTTCCGTGCCGCCTACGAACTCGGGGCGGGCACCGTTGCGGTCTACCCGGAGGAGGACCGCAACTGCATCCATCGCACCAAGGCCGACGAGTCGTACCGGATCGGGGAGAGGGGGCACCCGGTCCAGGCCTACCTCGCCGTGGAGGAAGTCATGCGGGTGGCTCGCGAGTGCGGTGCCGACGCGGTCTATCCCGGATACGGGTTCATCTCTGAGAACCCGGATCTAGCCGCGGCCTGTACGCGGGACGGCATCACGTTCGTCGGTCCGAGTTCGCACGTCCTCGATCTCACCGGGGACAAGCAACAGGCGGTGACCGCAGCCCAGAATGCCGGACTGCCGGTGCTCGCAGGCTCGCAGCCGTCCTCGGACGTCGACGAACTGGTGGCTGCAGCGGCGGACATGGTGTTCCCGGTCTTCGTGAAGGCGGTCGCAGGCGGAGGCGGTCGCGGGATGCGGAGGGTCGCCGACATCGCCGACCTCCCGGAGGCGATCGGCGCGGCGTCCCGTGAAGCGGCGTCGGCATTCGGCAACCCGACGGTATTCCTCGAACAGGCCGTCGTGAACCCTCGACACATCGAGGTGCAGATCCTCGCCGACGCACAGGGAGACGTCGTCCACCTGTTCGAGCGCGACTGCAGTCTGCAGCGGCGCCATCAGAAGGTCGTCGAGATCGCACCGGCACCGAATCTGGCCCCCGAGCTTCGTGCGAAGATCTGCGCCGACGCCGTGGCCTTCGCCCGGCAGATCGGCTACAGCTGCGCCGGAACCGTCGAGTTCCTCGTCGACGAGCGCGGACAGCATTTCTTCATCGAGATGAATCCACGCATCCAGGTGGAGCACACCGTGACCGAGGAGATCACCGACGTCGACCTCGTAGCGGCGCAGCTGCGTATCGCCTCTGGCGAGTCGCTCGCCGACCTCGGGCTGAGTCAGGAGTCCATCGCGATCCGCGGTGCGGCACTGCAGTGTCGCATCACGACCGAGGATCCGGCGGACGGCTTTCGGCCCGCGACCGGGCGCATCACCTCCTACCGCGCACCCGGCGGCGCCGGCGTCCGGTTGGACGGGGCGGCGGCGCTCGGCAGCGAGATCACCGGTCACTTCGACTCCATGCTCGTCAAATTGACTTGTCGCGGAGCGGATTTCGCGACAGCTGTACGTCGTGAACGCCGTGCGCTCGCGGAGTTCCGAATACGTGGTGTCACCACGAACATCGGGTTCCTCCAGTCGGTGCTCGACGACCCGGACTTCCGAGCGGGCCGGATCACGACGTCGTTCATCGAAGACCGCCCGGATCTGGTGACAGCGCGACCGTCCGACGACAAGGGCACGAAGCTGCTGTCGTACCTCGCGGACGTCACGGTCCACCAGCCGTACGGCCCGCTTCCTACACCGGTCCACCCGCACACGAAACTGCCTGCGCTGACCGATGCGGAGCTCCGCGGTCCGCGGGACGGGTCACGGCAGCGGCTGCTCGAGCTGGGGCCCGACGACTTCGCCCGTGCGCTCCGTGATCAGCGGGCTCTTGCGGTGACGGACACGACGTTCCGCGATGCGCACCAGTCATTGCTCGCGACGCGGGTGCGGACGAGTGGTCTGTCCGTCGCGGCACCGTACGTAGCAGCCTCCACACCGGAACTGCTCTCGATCGAGTGCTGGGGTGGCGCCACGTACGACGTCGCGCTGCGTTTTCTCAAAGAAGACCCGTGGGATCGGTTGGCGCGGTTACGAACCGCGGTTCCGAACGTCTGCCTGCAGATGCTGCTGCGGGGCAAGAACACCGTCGGTTACACGCCGTACCCGGCGGAGGTCACCACCGCGTTCGTTCAGGAGGCCGCCGACACCGGTATCGACATCTTCCGGATCTTCGACGCGCTCAACAGTGTGGACGCGATGCGGCCGGCGATAGATGCGGTGAAGGAGACGGGTACGACGATCGCCGAGGTCGCGCTGAGCTACACCGGAGATCTGTCGAGTCCAGGCGAGAGCGTCTACACCCTGGACTACTACCTGCGTCTGGCCGAGCAGATCGTCGACGCCGGCGCGCATGTGCTCGCGATCAAAGACATGGCGGGTCTGCTGCGTCCGGCCGCGGCGCGAACCCTGGTATCGACCCTCCGCGAGAACTTCGACGTGCCGATCCATCTGCACACACACGACACTCCGGGCGGTCAGTTGGCGACCTATCTCGCGGCGTGGGAGGCGGGGGCCGACGCCGTGGACGGTGCGAGCGCCGCGCTCGCGGGCACCACCAGCCAGCCGTCCCTGTCGGCGATCGTCGCCGCGGCCGAGAACACCCCGTTCGACACCGGTATATCGCTGAGTGCGGTCTGCGCGATGGAACCGTACTGGGAGGCGGTTCGACGGGAGTACGCGCCGTTCGAGTCGGGGATCCCGGCACCGACCGGTCGCGTGTACAAGCACGAGATCCCCGGCGGCCAGCTGTCGAATCTTCGTCAGCAAGCGATTTCGATCGGGGTCGGAAATCGATTCGAGGCGGTCGAGAACGCGTACGCCGCCGCTAACGAACTGCTCCTGCGTCCGGTCAAGGTGACTCCGTCGTCGAAGGTCGTCGGAGACCTCGCGATCGCATTCGTGGCGCAGGGCGTGACGGCGGAGCAGTTCGCGGCCGATCCGTCGGCGTACGACATCCCCGACTCGGTGATCGGCTTCTTGTGCGGCGAGTTGGGGGAGCCTGCCGCCGGGTGGCCGGAGCCGTTACGGACGTCGGTCCTGGCTGGACGGGCGCGGCGTAGCCCGGACATCCCGCTGACAGCCGACGATCTCGAATCGCTGGCGGCTCCGGGGCCGGTCCGTCGGGATGTGCTCAACCGCCTGCTGTTCCCCGGGCCGACCGCCGACTACCACAGCCATCTGGAGACGTTCGGTGACACGTCTCGGTTGCCCGCGCACCAGTTCTTCTACGGTCTCCAGCCAGGATTCGAACATCGAGTGAAGCTACGTCCCGGGGTCGAGCTGTTGATCTCGCTCGAAGCGGTCAGCGAACCAGATGAGACGGGTTTGCGGACGGTCTTGATGACGGTCAACGGGCAGTTGCGGTCGGTCTCGGTTCGTGACCGCGGAGTGGATCCGGAGGTCGCCGCGGCGGAGAAGGCCGATCGCAACGACCCCAAGCAGATCGCCGCACCGTTCGGCGGAATCGCCACGGTGACGGTCGGAGCCGGCGACGCGATCACCGAGGGTGGGACCGTCGCGACCATTGAAGCGATGAAGATGGAGGCGTCCATCACGAGTGTGGTGGCAGGCACGGTGTCTCGTGTGGTGCGCACCGGCGCGACGGAGGTGGCCTCAGGCGACCTCTTGGTGGAGCTGGCATGAGCGTCGTCGCAGCCTGAGATACCGCTACACAACATCAATGCGTCTTAGCAGCCTGGGCCCAGGCTGCTAAGACGCATTGAGTGTGCGACGACCTAACTGAGGGTGCGACTAACGCACGGCGCGCGCGGCGGCAACCATGTTGGTCAGCGCCTCGGTGACCTCCTCGGTGGTGCGGGTCTTGAGACCGCAGTCCGGGTTGACCCACAGGCGGTCGGCGGGCACCGCGGCGAGCGCTTCGCGCAGCGAGGCGGTGACCTCGTCGGCCGCGGGCACACGGGGCGAGTGGATGTCGTAGACACCCGGGCCCACCTGGTTGGCGAAACCGATCCCGTTGAGGTCGGCGAGGACCTCCATATGTGAGCGGGCAGCCTCGATCGACGTCACGTCCGCGTCGAGGTCCGCGATGGCCCCGATGACCTCACCGAACTCCGAGTAACACAGGTGGGTGTGGATCTGGGTGGCGTCGGCGACGCCCGCCGTCGACAATCGGAACGCGGTGACGGCCCAGTCGAGGTAGGCGCTGCGATCTGCGGCCCGCAACGGCAGGAGTTCACGCAGGGCAGGCTCGTCGACCTGGATGATCGCCGTACCCGCCTTCTCGAGGTCGACGGTCTCGTCGCGAATCGCGAGAGCGACCTGATTGGCGGTCTCGGCGAGCGGCTGGTCGTCGCGGACGAACGACCACGCGAGGATTGTGACCGGACCGGTAAGCATGCCCTTGACCGGCTTGGCCGTCAACGACTGTGCGTACGCGATCCAGTCGACTGTCATCGGTGCGGGACGGACGACGTCGCCGAACAGGATCGGCGGACGCACGCAGCGCGAGCCGTACGACTGGACCCAGCCGTTCGCGGTCGCGAAGAATCCGTCGAGTTGTTCCGCGAAGTACTGGACCATGTCGTTCCGCTCGGGTTCGCCGTGCACCAGTACATCGAGGCCGATCTCCTCCTGCAGTGCAACGACATCGGAGATCTCGGCCTGCATGCGACGCGTGTACTCGGCGTCGTCGATCGCACCTGTGCGCAGCGCCTGACGGGCCTTGCGGATGTCGGTGGTCTGCGGGTACGAACCGATCGTGGTGGTGGCCAGTGTCGGCAGGTCCAACGCGGCATCCTGCACGGTGCGCCGTGCCGCCGAGTCCTCACGGGTCCAGTCAGCGGACGTGAGGGCGGCCAAGCGGGTGCGGACCGCTTCGACGTGCAGCCTCGGGTCGTTCGCGCGGCTCGCGAGCGCCGTCGCGGCGGCGTCGAACGCTTCGGACTGATCGGCGCGGCCGCTCGCGAACGCGCGTGCCAACGCGACCACTTCGGCGTGCTTCTCGCTCGCGAACGCGAGCCAGCCGCGGAGGGCGTCGTCCAGGCCGTCCTCGCCGGCGAGCGTATAGGGGACGTGCAGGGTGGAACACGACGTCGAGACCACGAGAGGCCCGACCGATCCGCGCAGTGACTCGAGGACGCCGAGCGCCTCGTCGAGGTCGGTGCGCCACACGTTGCGTCCGTCGACGACACCGGCGACGACGATCTTGTCACCGAGCCCCGCGGACGTCACGCTGTCGGTTCCGCCTGCAACCAGGTCGACGCCGACGGCCTCCACACCGGTGCGGGCGAGGGCAGCGACCGACTCGCGGGCGTCACCGAAATACGTCTGGACCAGGATGGCCGGCCGAGCCGAGACCTCAGAGAGCGTCGAGTAGACGTTCTCGGCGAGCGCGGGCAGATTCTCGACGGCGTCGGTCACCAGAATCGGCTCGTCGATCTGTACCCACTGGGCACCCGCCTCGGCGAGACGCCGGAGAAGGTCGACGTACAACGCGACGACCTCGTCGAGTCGGGTCAACGGTGCCGCGGCTCCGTCGACGGCCTTCGACAGCGCGAGGAACGTGATCGGACCGACGACGACCGGTCGACCGTCGACCCCGTCGGCAGCCGCTTCGGCGAGCTCCGCCAGAACCTTGGTCGCGTCCAGTGCGAATGTGGTGTCGGGGCCGATCTCCGGGACGATGTAGTGGTAATTCGTGTCGAACCACTTGGTCATCTCCAGCGGCGTCACGCCGTCGGAGCCGCGGGCGGCCGCGAAGTAGCGGTCGAGCGGATCGCTGATCGTCGTGGCGCGGGGCGGCAGCGCACCGAGCATCACCGCGGTGTCGAGAACCTGGTCGTAGTACGAGAACGTGTTGACCGGAACCGAGTCGATACCGGCGTCGATGAGGGCGCGCCTGCTGGTCGATCGCAGATCGGCGGCGACGGCTTCGAGGTCGGCGCGATCCGACCGCCCGGCCCAGTAGGCTTCGACGGCTCGTTTGAGCTCGCGATTCGCACCGATGCGGGCGGTGCCCGGAACAGTCGCGGTGAACGGTGGGGCAGTGTGTGTCGTCGTGTCGACGGACATGTGTACTTCTTCTCCTGCAAACAGTGTTGACGGCCGTCGCCCGACAGAAGATGCATTCCGACCCGGGCACGAGAACGCTCGAACCCGTGACGGAGTCATCGCCTGATCCACGAGGCGGACAGCCACCGAGCACGGCGTGCCCGGTACGACAGGCAGGTCTTCGGGCTCGTCGGCGTGCGCTGCGCGCTCCTACTGGTCGTCGCTTCCCAGGCCCGATGCCTCGGGTCCAGTGCATGTGACGACGGTCGTTCCGACATACCGCTGCGGGTCAGCTCCGGATTCGCACCGGATTCCCTCTTCTCGACGCCCGAAGAACGAATCACCGGGCGAACCTGTTGCGGAGCCGAGTCTAGCGAGGTCGCCGCACTTTTCACATTCGCCGAATCCTCTGCGTTAAACCCTGGCGTCGACGGCTGCCGTATCGGTGTCCTTCGCCTTCGCCAACGCTTTCGCGGCGTCGAACTCGGCGTCGATCTCCGAGTTGGGCCGGTATGTGAACAGGCTGAACGTGACGGCTACGACGAAGCTCGCGAGGACCCCGGGCACGATCTCGTACATGTCCTCGCTCAACGATGACTGGCCCCACGCGTAGGCGACGACCGCGCCCGTCACGATGCCGGCGAGGGCGCCCCACGTGGTGAGGCGTCGCCAGTACAGGGACAGCACGATCGCCGGTCCGAACGCTGCGCCGAAGCCTGCCCACGCGAACGCGACCAGGTCGAGGATGCTGTTCGACGGCGAGATCGCGAGCACCGCGGCGATCACGGCGATGGCGAGGACGCCGAGACGTCCCAGCCGGACGTAGGTGATGTCGCTGAGCTCTCGTCGTCCGGTCTTCGCCGCCACCAGTTTGTAGAGGTCCTCGATCAGCGCAGACGAGCAGACGATCAACTGGGACGAGATGGTCGACATGATCGCTGCGAGAACCGCAGCGAGCACGAGGCCTGCGATGAACGGATGGAACAGGATCTGCGACAGTGCGAGGAAGACGGTCTCGGAGTCTTCGGGAGCCTCGGTGGTGTGCTTGGCGAAGTATGCGATGCCGACGAGCGCGGTGCCGACGGCACCGACGGCGCATGCGAACATCCAGGCGATACCGATCCGCCGCGCGGTGCCCGCCTCGGCGGGCGAGCGCAACGCCATGAAGCGCACGATGATGTGCGGCTGCCCGAAGTAGCCGAGTCCCCAGGCCGCCGACGAGATGATCGCGACGACCGAACCGCCTGCGAAGAAGCTCAGGTCGTCGGGATCCACCGCACGGACACCGTCGATGGTCGCTCCCACGCCGCCCAGGTTGATGATGCCGATGATCGGTACCGCCAGCAGAGCGATGACGACCAGGACGCCTTGTGCGACGTCGGTCAACGATGCACCGAGGAAGCCGCCGAACAGGGTGTACACCATGGTCACGGCCGCCACGATCAGCATGCCGACGGTGTAGTCCACGCCGAACGCGCTGTCGAAGAACTTGCCGGAGGCGACCATCCCGCTCGAGACGTAGAACGTGAAGAACACCAGGATTATGACGCCGCAGGTGATGCGGAGGATGCGCGAGGAGTCGCGCAGACGTGTCTCGAAGAAGCTCGGGATCGTGATCGCGTCTCCCGCGACCTCGGTATACGCGCGCAATCGCGGCGCCGTGACCTTCCAGTTCGCCCACGCGCCGATCAGCAGACCGATCATGATCCACGACTCGGAGAGCCCGGACACGTACATCGCGCCCGGCAGACCCATCAGCAGCCAGCCCGACATGTCCGACGCGCCCGCGCTCAGCGCGGCGATCCACGGCTTGAGACCACGGTCGGCCAGCATGTACCCGTCGAGGTTGTTCTTGGTCTTCCGGTACGCGTAGAACCCGATGCCGAGCATCGCCGCGAAGTACAGGACGACGGCGAAGATCTGGAATGCTCGGCCGTCGGACGCTACTGACATCGGGACTCCCTCTCGTATTCGATCGAAGACACAGGCGCGATCACCGATTCGTCAGGTCGTACGTCGTCACCCTACGCACGACACTGAGCGTATGTGATTCACGTCTCGTCATTCGGGAGATTCTGCCGCCCCGCACGTGTGTCCGGCATGTGGGGTCGAACGAATCGCAACCACGGTATTCGTTCGAATGCACGAAGCGTCACGCGGGTCGAGTCATCGGGGTGTGGTCAATTCGGCTGCGAGCAGGTGGAACGGCCGGTTCGGATTCCCGAAGCGGTGCAACGTCATCGACACCGCCTGCTCGTGGAGCCAGTGGCGCAGCTCGACTCGTCCCGACGAGGTGACGGCGTCGTCGAGCAGTGCGATGTCGGGCCGAGCAGCGACGGCGGCCAGGACCGACGGGGCAGACGAGCCCACGAGGCGGACTCGCGGCACCTCCAGGCGCGCGATCGCATCGGCGAAGTCGGTGTCGGTGGCCGGTGCGACCGGCATGCCGAGCGCGGTGGCTGACTCGACGACGGCGGCCGTCGTCGAACTCGCGTCGGGCGCGATGCTGACGCGCACTCGCGCGCCCGATCGTGCCGCGGCGGCGATCAGTCGTGCAGTCGGCGCGGGCGTCGCGTCCTCGGACACGCGCAGGACGACGTCGGCCCCGCGGTAGCGGAAGACGTCGGCCTCGGCGCCCAGGCCGGTCTCGTCCCGGCCGACGCCGAACTCGGCAGCCCAGGCTCGGTCGTCGTCGGCCAGCGCTCGTACCAGCCACGCGTGTTCGGCGTCGGTGACGCAGGACTCGACGGATCGAGCGAACGCGGCGATCGCCGGAGTCTGTGGAGGCGACTGCGGTGAGCCGTGCGCCGGGGCGTCCGCCCACGTGCCCATCAACATCAGGTAGTTCGGTCCGCCGGCCTTGGAGCCGAGTCCGACCGACGATCGCTTCCAGCCGCCGAACGACTGGCGGCGCACGATGGCCCCGGTGATCGAGCGGTTGACGTAGAGGTTTCCCGCCTCGACCCGGTCGAGCCAGCGGCGCGTCTCGCGGGTGTCGAGCGAGTGCAGCCCGGCGGTGAGCCCGAAGTCGGTGGCGTTCTGCAGCGTCAGTGCGTGGTCGAGGTCGTCGGCGCGCATCAGTCCGAGCACAGGGCCGAAGCATTCAGTGAGATGGAAGAACGAACCCGGTGCGACTCCGTCCTTGATGCCCGGCGACCAGAGTCGGCCGGTGTCGTCGAGCGCACGTGGCTGCAGCAGCCACGACTCGCCTGGCTCCAAGGTGGTCAGGGCGCGGATCAGCTTGTCGCTCGGCGGTTGGGTCAACGGCCCGACGGTCGCCGCGAGATCGGTCGGCCACCCGACGACCATCGAGGACGCGGCGTCGATGAGCTGCCTGCGGAATCGTTCGGACGAGTACACGCTGCCGACGAGGATCCCCAGCGATGCCGCCGAGCACTTCTGCCCGGCGTGCCCGAACGCACTGTGCACCAGGTCGGCGATCGCCAGGTCTCGGTCGGCGGACGGGGTAATGACCACAGCGTTTTTGCCGGATGTCTCGGCGTTGATGCGCAGGTCCGCGCGCCACGACTGGAACAGTGCCGCAGTCTCGGACGCGCCGGTCAGGATGACGCGATCGACGTGCGGATGACTGATGAGGGCGCGACCCGCCTCGCCTTCGTCGGGGAACACCGCGTGGCACACCTCGCGTGGGACGCCTGCGTCCCACAGCGCCTCCATGATCGCCGCGGAGCACCGTGGCGTGGGCGCCGATGGCTTGTGAATCACTGCGGCGCCGACTGCGAGCGCCGCGAAGGTGCCGCCCGCGGGGATGGCGATCGGGAAGTTCCACGGCGGTGTCACCACGATCACCCGGTCGGGGGTGAACACCGCGCCGTCGATGCGGTCGAGCTCGAGCGCCTGATGCGCGTAATAGCGGGCGAAGTCGATGGCCTCGGAGATCTCCGGGTCCGACTGCGCGACGGACTTGCCTGCCTCCGCCGCAGCGAGTGACACGAGGTGCCCCCGACGTCGAGACAGGAGGTCGGCGGCGCGATACAGGACGGTGGCGCGTTCGGATGCGGGTCGCGCGGCCCATTCGACTGCCGCGGTGCGGGCGCGTTCGACGAGACCGTCGACGTCGGCCGCGGCGAGCGCGGGCGGAACGCTCTGTGCGTCGAGCCACCCCGGTGTCGCGCTGCGAGCGATCGACCCGCGTGCCCAGGCCTGATTCGCGGGCAGCGCCGGATCGGTGTCGGGCTCGTTGGCGAACGGGGGGAGTTCGTCGGCGCTCGACAGGGGGGCAGGCAGGGCCGCCGACTCCTCGGCCGTGCGATCCTGCCGGTGGTTGGGCTTCGGCGCCCGGTCCGAGTGCTCGTCGATCATCGCTCGCAGACCGTCGATCGCAGCGGAGAAGCGGCCCTCCTCACGACGGTGGACGTCGCTGCCCGGTGTCAGCTCGAAGATGCCCGACATGAAATTCTCCGACGCGGCGTTCTCCTCGAGACGGCGCACCAGGTACGAGATCGCGACGTCGAACTCGGCGGGTTTGACGGTCGGCACGTACAACAACAGTCGGCCGACGTCGGCGCTCACCACTTCGGCCTGCTCGGTGGCCATGCCTTGCAGCATCTCGAACTCCACCCGGTCTGCGACGCCGCGCGCGTCGGCGAGCAGGTGGGCGAAAGCAATGTCGAAGAGGTTGTGTCCGGCGACGCCGAGACGGAGCCCGGCCATCCGGTCGGATGTGCACACCCAGTGCAGGACCAGCTTGTAATTGGCGTCGGTCGCGGCCTTCGACGCGCAGGTCGCCGTCGGCCATCCCGCGATCTCGGCGTTGACGGTCTCCATCGCCAGATTCGCGCCCTTGACCAGGCGCACCTTGATGCCGGCACCGCCAGCGGCGACGCGCTCGGAGCCGAATGCGGACAGTCGCTGCACGGCACCGAGTGCATCGGGCAGATACGCCTGCAGGACGATGCCCGCCTCGTAGTGACGCAGTTCAGGCATCGACAGCAGTCGGGTGAACACCGCGATCGTCAGTTCGAGGTCGCGGTACTCCTCCATGTCGAGGTTGATGAACTTGCTGCCCGCAGGCGCGGCAGCGGCCTCGCGGTACATCGGTGCCAGACGGTCGACGACGTAGTCGACGGTCTCCTCGAACGCCCACATGGAGACTTGGGATGCGATCGACGACACCTTGATCGAGACGTAGTCGACGTCGTCGCGGCGCAACAGTGCGCGCGCGTCGGCGAGGTGATTGTCGGCCTCGTCGTCGCCGAGGACGGCCTCGCCGAGGGGATTGACGTTCAGGTGGTGATCACCGGCTCGCAGCGTCTTCACTGCTTTCGTGAACGGCTTCTCGCGCGCGTCGACGATCATGTGACCGACCATCGCGCGCATTCGTGCGCGAGCCACCGGGATGACCACCTTCGGGATCCGACGCGACAGCGCGGCGCCCGAGCGCAGCTGGAGCCGGTCGAAGGCGCTCAGCGACGCGGGCGCGTCGGCGACGATCTCGGCGAGGGCGGTTCCGGCCGCGGCGGTGTCCTCGGTCCCGATCACCCGGTCGACGAAACCGACGGTGAAGTCGAGTCCCTTCGGGTCGGAGAGGACGGCGGCGAGACGTCGAGCGGAGGCGTGCGGCCGGGCGTTGTGGACGCCTGCCTCGGTGAGCCACCGAGTCACCTGCCGACGCGTGCGGTCGGCGAGGTCGGCGAGGTCCGTCGCGTCGGTGTCGTGCTGGTAGTCGTGCGCAATGGTCATGTCTGTCAGTACAGTCTCTCGGCGTGACCCCGGCCTCGTGCATCTGAACAACAGTTTCGGCCGTTACTTGTTCGAATCTCTGAATGCGCTGACAGAATGTGTTCATGCCGGAATTCGAGGGGATGTCGCTGTCGGAGCTGATCGACTCGCTCGACACCGCCGTCGACTGGGCGGTGATCAGCGGTGGTCAGGGCGCACGCCCCGATGATGCATCGGGAGTCGTCGACGTCTCGATGATCGACGCCGACGACATCGATGCGGGCGCCTGCGCCGCGACCGATCTCGTGGTGCTCGTCGGGGTCGACGCGGACGGGGTACGGGGCTGGCTGTCGCGACAATCGGACCCTCGGCCCCGCGCAGTGCTGACGAAGGCGTTCGCCGGACCAGCGCAGGCGCGGCCGGTGGCGGACGAGTCGGGCGTCGCGATCGTCGGTGTCCACACCCGCGCGCGGTGGGACCGGATCCTGGGACTCGTGCAGGCCGACCTGAATCGAGGGCGTGAATCGGCTGGACACCCCGGCGATCCGGAGACTCCCGTCGACGTGGACCTCATCGGGCTTGTCGGGTTGGTGGCGCGGGGGACCGGTGGCCTCGTGTCCATCGAGGACGCGACGAGCGCGCGGGTACTCGCGTACTCACCGTCGAACGGCGAGGCCGACGATCTACGGGTGCAGACCATCCTCGGTCGGGAGGGCCCGCCGACGTACCTGGCGTTGCTCCGCAAGTGGGGCGTGTTCGACGCGATCCGGCGCGGCGGTGAGGTGGTCGACGTGCCCGCTGACGAGGAGCACGCGATGCGGCGCCGCCTCGTGATCGGCGTGCACAGCGGCGCGGGCAGACACCTCGGTTCGATCTGGGTCCAGGAGGGCGCGGTCGCGCTGACGTCCGACTCGGCCGAGGTGCTGGCGGGCGCGGCTTCCGTCGCGTCGCGGATCCTGACCAGGGCGATGCAGGCGCCGTCGGCGGAAGCCCAGCTTCTGCAACGACTCTTCGGTGAACACGGTGGGATCGACGCCTCGTCGGCAGGCGCCTATCTCGGGTGGGCGGTCGACGAACGCGCCGCGGTTATCGGTATCGCCGCGGACGGCGGGTCGCTCACGCCCACCGACGCGATCGCCGCCGTCGGCGGAGCCATTCGGCTGCACGCGAGCGCGTACGCGACGTCGGCGCTCACCACGTTGATCGCCGAGCGCGCGTACATCCTGGTGCCCGCCGCCGACGTCGCGCCGATCACCCGCTGGGTCGGTCAGCTGGTCGCCCGGTTCGACGGCGACCCTGTGTTGGGCGGCGGGCGCCTGCACGCGACCGTCGTGTTCCCGGTCGACGGGCTGGCCGAGGTCGCCCGGGCTCGCCGCGAGGTCGATCGGGTGTTCGCCGCAACCCGCTCGGGCGGAGCCGATCGGGTGACGACGCTCGCCCAGGCGCGCACAGCGGTACTGCTCGGCGAGATCCTCGACGCGCTCGTCGACCGCGACCAACTCGTCGACCCCCGGGTGACCGCCATGGTCGCGTACGACACCGAACGCACTGCGCACCTGGAGGAGAGCGTTCGCGCCTACCTCGACGCCCACGGCAACGTCCGCGATGCGGCGAACCGGATCGGCGTCCACGCGAACACACTCCGCTACCGCGTCGACCGAGCCCGTCAGGTGTCCGGACTCAACCTGGACGACCCTGCCGAGCGTTTGTTGAGCGCCTTGCAACTCGCGTTGCTGGACCGCCGTCGACTCACCGCGGGTTGAGCCAGGCAACTACTCAGACAAGTAGAGAACTGCTCCTCAGACAAGTGCTACTGTTTCGCCGTGAAGAATCCGGAATGGACAGGCGTCGAGGCGGGCATCGGATTCACCGGCGGAGCGATCGGAGGACTCCTCGGCGGTGGCAGTGGCGTGTTCTACGTACCGGCGCTCGAACGCACGACGACGCTGTCTCGGCACGCGCCGCACGGCACGGCGGGAGCAGCGAACATCGCGGTCACCGGCGTCGGTGCGGCGGTGTTCGCTGCAATCGGCGGATCGGTCGACCTGCGCGCAGGGGCGGGGATGGCGCTCGGTGCGACCGTCGGCGGACTGTTCGGCGCTCGACTGGTCGTCGCGATCCCGCAGCGTCCGCTGCGTTGGCTGTTCGTCGCGATCCTCGTGGCTACGGGGGTCAAACTCATTCTCGATGCGACGGGTCTGGGATTGTCGTCGGGGTCGGCTCGCATCTCCGACGAGATGATCGCGAATCTCGCGTACACGATCCCGGTGTCGCTGGCGTTCGGTGCGGTGATCGGTGCGTGGGCCGCCGGTATGGGGTTGGGCGGCGGTCTCCTCGCCGTTCCCGTCCTGATGCTGTTCTTCGGCTCCGACCTATCGACGGCGGAAGGCACGTCGCTGCTGATGTTCTTCCCGAACGCGATCGTCGGGACGTACGGGCACATGCGGCAGGGCACAGTCGACCGCAGGCTGGCGACGATTCTGAATCTCGGGGCGCTTCCGGGGGCGGCGGTCGGCGTGCTGTGCGCGCTCGCCGTCGACGCCGCAGTGTTGTCGATCATCTTCGCAGCGTTCGCCATGGTTATCGCGGTGCGCGAGGTCCGGCGACTCATCGGGGACCTGCACACGTGACGGGGTCGTACGTACGGTCGACACCATGACTACTCAATCCCTTGCATTCGAATGGACGGAGACCAATAGAGCGTGGCTGATCGAGACCCCGATCAGGATCGCGTGCTTCATCGTCGCTGCACTCGTGATCCGGTGGCTGTTGTTCCGCGTCATCGACCGGGTCACCAAGCCGCGGCCGGCGCGCGAAGAGGGCGGCATGCGCCTGACGAAGGGGCTGCGTGAGCGATCGGCGGCGCGTAGCCCCAACGCCAGTGCTCGCCGGACGCAGCGAGCCAAGACCATCGGCTCGGTCCTCAAATCGACGGTGTCGGTCGTGATAGTCGTCTGGCTGGTGCTGTCGATCCTGTCCGAACTCGACGTCAACATCGCGCCGTTCATCGCGTCGGCCGGCATCATCGGCCTCGCCATCGGCTTCGGTGCGCAGCACCTTGTCGCAGACATCGTGTCGGGCGTCTTCATGATGATGGAGGACCAGTACGGTGTCGGCGACATCGCCGACTTCGGTGAGGTGATCGGCGAGATCGAGTCCGTCGGTCTGCGCATCACCACCGTCCGCGACATGGACGGCACCCTCTGGTACATCCGCAACGGCGAGATCGAGCGCGTGGGCAATATGAGTCAGGACTTCGCGGTCGCACGTCTCGAAGTCCCCGTCGCCGTCGACGCCGATCTCGAACAGGCGCAGACCGTCGCCCTCAGCGCGGCGAAGCAGGGCACGCGGGACAGCGAGATCGTCAGCGAAGTCCTCGGCGAACCGGAGATGCTCGGCGTCCAGGAGGTCACCTCGTCGCACGCGATGCTGCGCATGACGGTCACGACCAAGCCCGGTGCCCAGTGGGGCGTGCAACGACACCTACGCAGTCGCGTCCTCGGCGAGTTCGACCGAGCGGCGATCAAACTGCCGATGCAGTCCTGGGGCGAGGCGCTCGCCGGGCCGAGGTAGAGGTCTCGACTTCGCTCGACCAGCGAGGGGCTCGGGGCGGGCTACCGGGTGATCGCCTCGATGATCTGCGGGCGGAGATCGGCCGCAGCTATCACGGCGTCGACGGAACCGACGCGGACGGCGCGGTGGATGTCGTGGACGCCGTCGAACTCGGCGGCCATCTCCGAGATCTTCTCCGCCCGCACCGAGGTGCGCAGTTCGTCGAGTTCGGCGGTGAGCGACGCGCGCTCGGGGCCGGACACATCCGAGGCTCGCTCGGCCAGCTTGTGCACGCGCGGATCCTTCTCGGTGCGCATGCCGACCTCGCCGGCGAAGACGACCGCGGCGGCGGGAGCGCCGCCGAGGACTGACGCGAACGAGCCGTCGATCGCCAGCACCGTCATATTCGGGTTCAGCGCTTTCGAGAACACCACGAACGCACCGCCGTGGTAGCGGGAGATGACGCAGAAGACGATCGGACCGTCGAAGTTGATGATCGCTCGACCGATCTCGGCGCCGTACTCCAACTGCAGCTTGCGCAGTGACTCGGGGGAGCCGTCGAAGCCGGACAGGTTGGCCAACACGACCACCGGGCGATTTCCGCTGGCGGCGTTGATCGCGCGGGCGGCCTTCTTCGACGACTGCGGGAACAAGGTGCCCGCGCTGAAAGTGTCCGGGCCGTCGGTCGGCAGGAAACCGCGGCGGCTGATCGGCGTCGACTCGATGCCGATCAGGGTGACCGCGTTGCCACCGACGTGCGTGTCCTGCACGACGACCGTGTCGGCGTCGCCCATCCCGGCCCAGCGTTCCTGAACGGGCAGGTCCTGGTCGACCACGGCACGCATCACCGAGCGGATGTCGAACGGCTTCTTACGGTCCGGGTTCGCCGTCGCCGAGAAGATCTCGCCGACCGTCGTGAACTCGCTGCCCTCCAGGTCATGCGGGAACTCGGAGATGTCGCGGTCGATCGGGTCCGACGACTCCGCAGCGCGCGGAGCATTCTCACCGGGCACCACATAGCTGTGCTCGTAGTGGCTCATCACGATGTCGATGGCCGACGTCAGGTCGGGCGCCCAGTACTGCGCCTCGCCGTTCGGGCCCATCACTCGGTCGTACCCGCCGATGCCGAAGTTGTCCTCGGCAGACACGCCGCCGGAGAAGTCCAGTGCCTGTTTGCCGGTCAACACCATCGACGAGTCCGGGGTCATCACGAGGATGCCCTTCGTATGCATCAGCATCGTCGCCTCGGCGTTCCAGTACGCCTGTCCGCCGACGTTGATGCCGCTGACGACGATGTTGATCTCGCCGCCGACCTGCGTGAACTCGACGATGCGCTTGAGTGTCGCTGCCACCCAGTCGAGGTTCTCGGTGCCGGAGTCCATGCGGACCGCCGCACCGGACGACAGCGCGTACCACTCGACGGGAAGGTGCAACTCCTCGGCGAGATCGAGAGCCGCCGTGTACCGGCGGCACTCCGGCTCGGTCAACGCACCGAGCGCCTTCGTCGGATCGCCGAGCATGACGACGCGCTGCACGCCCTCCGGGTACTTCTGGGTCGGAGTGCTCACGACACCGACGACGACCGCCGCGGAGTTGGCGCCCTTGGGTCGGTCGACCGGGCGCAGAGCGTCGTCGACCAGGTCGTACTCGGTGAAGTCGCCGAGCTTGTCGACCAACTCGTACGGGTAGACGGTGCCGCGACTAGCCGCCTTCAACACCTTCTGGCGGTACTCGTCGAACGGCTCGACCGGATCGTCGTTCGGCTCGCCGACCACGACCGTCGGGGCACTCGAGTCGAAGGTGATCCGAACGGCGACCTTCGACAGTGTGCGGGTCTTCTTGTCGCGCTGGCGACCGATCAGTAGGACCTCTTCGAGCCCCGCGCCGTCGACCGACGCCGTCTCGATGGTGTGCTGCACGATGCGCCGCAGAGCATTGTTCGACACGTCGATCGACGGCCAGATGTACATGACGATGCGGTTGGTGTTGAACCGCTTATTGGACGGGCGCTCGGTCTGTGCGCGGCGGATGGCGTCGACACACGTGGCGAACGTGGTCTCGGCGGTCGGCAGCGTCAGGAGTTCGCCGTCGTCGGCGACGGCGGTCAGGTCACGGATCTGAGCGAACGCGATGAGCCGGTCGTCTGCGGGATTGGTCGTGGCGACCGCGCGGAACAGGTACACCTCTTCGTCGTCCGATGACGACAACCGCGTCAGGTCGAACTTGCGCAGGCGCTCCATCTGCATGCGGCGCGCGATGTGCGGATGGAGGCCGCGGATCAACCGGTCTTCGGTCAACCCGGTCGCCGATTGCCGGAAGGTGAAGTGGTGGTGCATCGTGTCGTCGCCGCGACCCGCGACGGTCGCGGTGATCCGGTGGACCGACTCGGGCAGTGTGCCCGCGCTGATCACGTCGTACAACGCTGCGGCGCGCTCGTCGAACGATGCGGGCTGATGCTCCCACCGCAGGTAGATGTCGGCGTCCAACGACGGGGTGTCCGCCGCTAGGTCGACCAGACCCTGCAGTGCATCGGCCAGGTCGTCGAAGCTCGCGGCCACCGACACCAGCGTCGACCCGTCGCGTTCTGCGACGACGAACGTGCACCCACCGGTGCGATGCGACGCGATCTTCGCGACACCCTTGTTGCCGTAGTACCGACGCGTCAAGACTTCGAGCATGACGGCGTCGTCGAGGTCGTCGTTCTCGAGGCGTTCACTGAGGATCGACACGAGCGGCTCGGTGCTGCGGACCATGTCGGCGATGCGGTCGGCGCGGTCGGCGGCCTGCGGGTCGGCGTCGAGGACGGCGAGATGTTCGCGGACCCGGGTGTAGACGGCGTCGCGGGTACGACGCAGACGCGGCTGCCCGTACCAGGCGTGCAGTACACCTCGCGCCAGATCGGCGACCACCGGGAGACGGCCCTGGGCCGCGGCGACGAGGCGCTCGAGCGACCGGCCGGTCGCGTCGCTGTCCTCATGGTCGGGTGCGGGCTCGCTCAGCCAGCGGCGCAGGACCGCGGTGACCACCGGAATCGTCTCGGCCTGACGGCCCAACGCCAGGAAGATCCGGAACACGGCTTCTTCCAGATCCGGGGTGCGCTCGAGTTCGTCGACCCCGTAGTGCTCCAACGCGTACGACAGCTTCTTCTGGAAGCGGTCGGGGACGGCGGCGACGTCGACGTCGAGGCTCTGCAGATAGGTGTGGAAGTGCTCGCGAGCGCTGTGCACGCGAGCGTCGCTGACGGACTCGTCCGACGGCCGCTGTTCGGACAGCGCGGCGATATCGCCGAACACGGTCACCAACTCGGTCTCGGCTTCGTGCGGCGCGAAGCCGCTCGCGACGGCGTCGTCGCGGGCCGCCAGATAATCCGACAGGAGGCGGCCGTTGTCGGCGGGGTCGCCGTCGAAGCCGAGCAATAGGCCGCGGAGGTCTTCGAGACCGCGAGCGAACAATTCGTCGGTGCCGACGGGGTCCGGAGTCTCCGGGAGGTCGAGCGCCGCGGCGGCGGACGTCGTCTCGGCGGCTTCGGCGTCGTCTTCGATCGGCTCCAGGCGCAGCAGCGCGACGCCGGTCTCCACCTGGGCTCCGACCGAGACCGCGCATTCTTTGAGACGCGCCTTGAACGGTGCGCGCAGGACGGTCTCCATCTTCATGGACTCGAGGACGAGCACGGGATCACCCGCCTCGACCTCGGCACCGACCTCCAGCGGTGTCGCGATCACCAGAGCGGGAGCCGGTGCGCGGACCACGCCGCCTTCGTCGCGGCTGACGCGGTGGGTGATGCCGTCGACGTCCACCAGGTGGATCGGACCGTACGTGTCGGTCAGCAGTCGATAGCGGATACCGTTGATCCGGACCTGGCCCGCGTGCGTGTCGAAGCGTTCGAGGTCGACGTCGGCGGTCCGCGAGTCCTCGCCTGCCTCGACGACGATACGGAAGCGATGCGCGCCGACGCGGGCGACGCGGACCCGATAGGTGACACCGCGGAGCTTGAAGTCCAGTGGGCGACCGCTCTCGTGGTTGACCTGCGGGCGTCCGCCCGACGCGGTGACGAACAGGCGGGTCCGCTCGGCGAACTCCTCCTCCTCGTAGGCGTCGATGGCGGCCGCGGCGAGCGCGACGGTCGAGTGCTGGTGGGAGACGAGACGGCCTTCGTCGCGGACGCGATCGATCCATCCGGTGTCGGCCGAGCCGTCGATGACTTCGGGCTGATTGAGCAGTTCGAGGACGAAGCTCTTGTTGGTCGCGCCGCCTTCGATGATGACGCCGGTGCGGCTCATCGCGCGCCGCAAGCGGCCGAGCGCCTCGTCGCGGTCGCGGCCGTAGGCGATGACCTTCGCGATCATCGAGTCGAAGTCGGCGGGGATCGTGTCGCCCTCACTGACGCCGGTGTCGACGCGGATGCCGGGGCCGGTCGGGAGGTTGAGGCGGGCGATCCGTCCGGGCGCGGGGGAGAAGTCGCGGTCGGGGTCCTCGGCGTTGAGTCGCGCCTCGATGGCGTGCCCGCGCTCGACGGGCTTGTCTCCCTCGAGTCTGTGGCCGGATGCGACGTGCAGCTGCGCACGGACCAGGTCGAAGCTGTTGGTCAGCTCGGTGATCGGGTGCTCCACCTGCAGACGGGTGTTGACCTCGAGGAAGGCGAACAGCTTCTCGCCCGGGTGGTAAAGGAACTCCACCGTCGCGGCTCCGCGGTAGCCGACCGCGTTCGCGAGTCGCTCGGCCGACGTCTTGACCTCGTCGGCCTGCTCGTCGGTGAGTACCGGCGACGCGGACTCCTCGATGACCTTCTGATTGCGTCGCTGCACCGAGCAGTCGCGGACGCCGAGCGCCCACGCGGTGCCCCGCCCGTCGGCGATCACCTGGACCTCGACGTGGCGCGCGCCCGTGACGAGGCGTTCGAGGAAGACGACACCGCTGCCGAAGGCGCGCTCGGCCTCCTCGCGGGTGCGCTGATAGGCCTCGACAAGTTCGCTGTCGTCGGACACCTTGCGGATGCCGCGACCGCCGCCGCCCGCGGTGGCCTTGAGCATCAGCGGGTAGCCGATGTGCGCCGCGGCCTCCTTGGCCTCCTCGACGTCGTTGACCGGCCCGCGACTCCACGGGGCGACGGGGACGCCGACCTCTTCGGCGAGCAGCTTGGCACCGATCTTGTCGCCCAGCTTGTGCATCGCCTCGGCGGACGGACCGATGAACGTGACGCCGATGCGGTCGCAGAGTTCGGCGAACGCCGGATCCTCGGCGACGAAGCCCCAGCCGACCCACGCCGCGTCGGCGCCCGACTCGACCAGCGCCCGTTCCAGGACCGCCATGTCGAGGTAGGGCCGGGCGGACGCCGGGCCGAGGTCGTAGGCGATGTCGGCTTCCCGGACATAGGTAGAGGCGCGGTCCACATCGGTGTGCAGGGCGACGACCTCGATCGACTCGCCGGTCTCGGCGCTGAGGTCTCGAACGGCATTGATGAGGCGCATGCCGGCCTCGCCTCGGTTCACGATCGCGATGCGCTTGAACACGCAGTGCTCCTTGCTGTGGGGGAAGTCGGGTCGGGCTGAGTGGTTGGTCGGTCGTGTGCTCGGCAGGAGTCACACGACATAGTGCCGTGGACGATTGTCGCAAGTTCGATGTGCGGGCGGCCACCTTTTCAGGTGTGACAAGAAACCCTTACTTGCTGGTAGCAGGCGATATCGGTGTCCGCGGACCCGATACGTGCGAGTAAGGACGCGCCTACGGGCGAGTATCTGAGAGTCCGCCGGTCGTCAGACCGAGCGCGCCTTCGGCGAACCGAGCCACCGGACCGACCGCGTCGTCGAGTGCGTCGGCATGGCCGTCGCGGGCGACACCGACGAGCTCTGCGGTGTCGTCACCGGTCGGGATGACGCCGATCAGGGCGACGGTTTCGCCGGTCGTCGGGACGCACACGGCCCAGACGAACCGGGACTCGTCGGCCCATCCGTCGTTCGCGGCACGGATGTACGCGGCGGCGTCGGCGATGTCGAACATCTCGACGGCGACGACGTCAGAGAGCCGGTCGTCGTCTCGCAGTGCGCGGAGATACCACGCCCCTGCGAAGACTTCGACCGGCTCCATGAGTTCGCGTGTGCGGCTGCTAGGCGATCGTCACTTGATCTCGAACAGGACCGTGCCCTGGGTGACCGGGGCACCTGCCTCGATCGCGAGGCCGGTGACGGTGCCGTCCTTGTGGGCGGTGACCGGGTTCTCCATCTTCATGGCTTCCAGGACCACCACCAGATCGCCTGCGGCGACGGTATCGCCCTCGGAGACGGCGACCTTGACGACGGTGCCCTGCATCGGCGCGGCAACGGCGTCACCGGAGGCTGCCTTGCCTGCACCCTTGGTGCGGGTGCGGGCCTTGGGCTTCTTGCGAATGGCACCGTTCGCTGAGCCACCGCCGCCCACGTTCAGGTCGCCGGGAAGCGAGACCTCGACGCGACGTCCACCGACCTCGACGACGACCTTCTGACGCGGCTCTGCGTCGTCCTCGATAGGCTCGGCGCCTGCGTACGGCTCGATCGGGTTGTCCCAGTCGGTCTCGATCCACTTCGTGTAGACGTCGAATGTCTCGTCGCCGTTCTCGTCGACGTGACCGATGAAGGCGGGGTTGGAGACGACGTGGCGGTGGAACGGGATGACCGTCGCCAGGCCCTCGACCTGAAATTCGGCGAGAGCACGACGCGACCGCTCGAGTGCCTGCTGGCGGTTCTCGCCGGTGACGATGAGCTTGGCGAGCATCGAGTCGAACTGGCCGCCGATCACATCGCCCGCGACGACGCCCGAGTCCACGCGAACGCCGGGGCCGGTCGGCTCCTTGTAGACGCTGATCGGTCCTGGGGCCGGAAGGAAGCCACGACCGGCGTCCTCGCCGTTGATGCGGAACTCAAACGAGTGACCGCGCGGCGCCGGATCCTCGGTGATGGTCAGTTCCTTGCCTTCGGCGATACGGAACTGCTGACGCACCAGGTCGAGGCCCGAGGTCTCCTCGGTCACCGGGTGCTCCACCTGCAGGCGTGTGTTGACCTCGAGGAACGAGACCGTGTCGCCCTGGACCAGGTACTCGACGGTGCCCGCGCCGTAGTAGCCGGCCTCGCGGCAGATGGCCTTCGCCGAGGAGTGGATGCGTGCGCGCTGGTCGTCGGTCAGGAACGGGGCAGGCGCCTCTTCGACGAGCTTCTGGAAGCGGCGCTGCAACGAGCAGTCGCGGGTGCCCGCGACGACGACGTTGCCGTGCTGGTCGGCGATGACCTGTGCTTCGACGTGACGCGCTTGGTCGAGGTACTGCTCGACGAAGCACTCGCCGCGACCGAACGCGGCGACGGCCTCGCGGGTGGCCGACTCGAACAGTTCGGGGATCTCCTCGACGGTCTGCGCGACCTTCATGCCGCGACCGCCGCCGCCGAACGCGGCCTTGATGGCGACCGGGACGCCGTAGCTCTTCGCGAACTCGACGACTTCGTCGGCGCCGCCGACCGGGTCTTTGGTGCCCGCGGCCATCGGGGCCTTGGCTCGTTCGGCGATGTGACGAGCAGTCACCTTGTCGCCGAGGTCACGGATGCTCTGCGGTGACGGGCCGATCCACGTGAGCCCCGCGTCGATGACGGCCTGCGCGAATTCGGAGTTCTCCGAGAGGAAGCCGTAGCCGGGGTGGATGGCGTCGGCGCCCGACTGGGCGGCCGCGTCGAGCACCTTGTCGAAAACGAGGTACGACTCGGCGGAGGTCTGGCCGCCGAGCGCGAAGGCTTCGTCGGCGAGCTTGACGAAGAGAGCGTCAGCGTCGGGCTCGGCGTACACCGCGACGCTGGCGATGCCTGCGTCCTTCGCGGCGCGGATCACGCGAACCGCGATCTCGCCGCGGTTGGCGATAAGAACCTTCTTGATGGTCGTCTGTGTGATCGAACTTGACACTGGCTCTCCTGGGGCGGGCCCACGCGTGGGCGTTCGTCGTAGCGGGCAGTGACGTCCGGGGGGCGGACGGTCCGATACGGACCGCTCGTCGACGGACGTCGGGGCTTGCGCGTCGCTCGCGGAGGTATCCACGCGTGGCGCTCACCGAGGTGCTCCGAATCTCGGAACATCACGATTTCCGGAACTCAGCGTATAGCACCGAGCGATTGCTCGGTTGAAGCCGTCCTCGGAATTCGAGAACTGGTTCTACAGGGTCGCCGCTGTACTCGCCAGTAGCTGGGCGAAGTCGCCGAGAAAGGGCAGGACCGGCCCCGGCTGCTCCGCCGGGAAGCGCGAATGCATACGCAGACCCGACGGTGTGCGGTTGAGCCAGATGTAGACCTCGTCGCCCGAATACGAATGACTGCGCAGCACGCGGGCCCAGCCTGCGTCCGCGTCCGTCGCCGTCGGCGTGCCGCGCGTGTCCATGTAGGAGACGACGAATCGCGGCGCGGGCGGTGGGCCCAGCAGCTCGGCCACTCTCAGGAACGGCAGCGATGCACCGTGCCGACCGTCGCGAAGGCCCTGCGCGGCGCGCCGGGTCGCGGTCGGCATGTCGGGCGAGTCCGAAACGTCTACGGCCACCGGGGAGAGCCCGACGAACCATCCGAGTGCGTGCAACCACGCCCGATCGTTGCGCGTGTGCCGCGGCATCACGACGGCGAACTCCTGGTCGGGCGCGGCCCGGTGGTAGGCGATCGCCATCGCGGCGAGCAGGCCGGCCACCAGGTTGCCGCCAGCCTCGGCAGACAGACTCTCGAGCACCTGAGTCTGCGCATCGTCGAGCAGCCGCACCGTCCGCGATTGTTGTGGTGGGTGCTCGATGTCGAAGGGCTCCTCCGGCGACGAGTCGACGGGCGTCAACGGTGCGAAACGGGGGACGCTGCCGTGCGTCGTCAAGAACTCGCGCCACGTCTGCACGGCCGGATGCGAGCCGTCGGCCGCGTCGGCGCGTCCACGCTCGGCGTCGCTGAATTCGATGTAGCTGTTCGTCGGTGCCAGCGTGTGCGGACGACCGTCACGAGCCGCGTGGTACAGCTCGGTCAACTCGTACTGGGCGGTCACGAGCGAGTAGCCGTCGACCAATGAATGGTCGGCTGCGAACAGGATCGTGAACGACTCGGCCCGCGCGACGGTCGAGAACCGGTACGCGGGCCAATGCAGGGGAGCGGTCGCCCTGTCGAACGAGCCGGCCACCTGCTCCAATAGCAACGGCGTCTCGGTGTACCAGCCGATACGGCTCATCGTCAGGTGGACTGTTCCGCGGGGCGTGCTGTAGCGCTCGGTGTGGTCGTACTTGAGGACGACGTGGGTGCGCAGGACCTCGTGGCGATCGATCCACGCCAGCATCGCCGCCCGCACCGCGGGCACCGACATCGGCTCGTCGAAGTCGATGGCCAGCCCGAGCCACGACTCACGCCCGCCCTCGCGTTGCGTCCTGGCTCGATACTCGAACGCGGCGCGCAGATGCTGCTCGTGGTTGTGCGAGGTCTGTCTGCCGTCGCGCTGCCAGCTACCGAGGCCGCCCTCGACGGTTGGAATCCATTCGACGAGCCCGCCGGGTTCCACGTGGTCGTCGAGGATCTGCAGAAAATCCATACGAGGTTAGGAGTTCGGCCCGCTCGTCTGCTCGGCCACCTGCCGCTTGATCCGGCCGAGCATGCCGGCCATGCCGTTCAGCCGCAGGGGGCTGATCACCGACGCCAGGCCGAGATCGTGGAAGAAGTCAGCGGGAACGGCGGTGATCTCCGGCGCGGACGCGCCGTTCAAACCCTGGTGCAGGATCGATGCGAAGCCGCGCGTCGTCGGTGCTTGCGGCGGCGCACTGAAAAACAGTGCGACGGCCGAAGGATCGGACGCGTCCACCGAAAGGAAGATCGGCGACTGGCACTCGGGGACCGGCTCCATCGCTTCTTCGTGCATGGAGTCCGGGATGTCCGGGAGGTCGTTCGCGAACTCCAGCAGCATGGTCACCTTGTCGGAGTCGGCGAGCCCGGAGAAGTCGTCGACGATCTCGGCCAGGGCGCTTGGCAGAGCCATCGCAGCGCCCCTGTCAGCGCGCGGCGGGAGCCGGACCCGGCTCCTCGCCCTGCGCGATCGGGACCCGGACGCGGTTGCCCCACTCGGTCCACGAGCCGTCGTAGTTCCGGACGTTCGGGAAGCCGAGCAGGTGCGTCAACACGAACCACGTGTGGCTCGAGCGCTCACCGATCCGGCAGTAGGCGATCGTCGGCGTCTTCGGGTCGAAGGCGCCGTAGATCTCCTCGAGTTCCGGACGGGACCGGAATCGGCTGTCGGGCGCTGCGGCCTTAGCCCACGGGATCGACACGGCGGTGGGGATGTGACCGCCGCGCAGCGCGCCTTCTTCGGGGTAGTCGGGCATGTGGGTGCGCTCGCCGGTGTACTCCTGCGGCGAACGGACGTCGATCAGTGGCGTCGTCCCCAACGACGTCAGCACGTCTTCGGCGAATGCGCGGATCGATGCGTCGTCGCGCTCGACGACCGGGTAGTCGGTCGCCGGGTACTCCGGAACGTCGAACGATGTGTCGCGCTGCTCGTCCATCCACGCGTCGCGCCCGCCGTCGAGTAGGCGGACGTCTTCGTGACCGAACAGCGTGAACACCCAGAGGGCGTAGGCCGCCCACCAGTTGTTCTTGTCGCCGTATATGACAACAGTGTCCTCGCGCGCGATTCCCTTGTCGCTCATCAACTTCGCGAACTGCTCACCGTTGATGTAGTCCCGCGTCACGGGGTCGTTCAGGTGGAGATGCCAGTCGACCTTCTGCGCGGTGGGGATGTGTCCGATGTCGTAGAGCAGGACGTCTTCGTCCGACTCGACGATCTTGAGTCCCGGCGCGCCCAGATGCGCCGACAGCCACTCGGTGCTGACAAGACGTTCCGGGTGCGCGAACGCGGCGAAAGCTGGGTTCGAATCGAATTCCACTGGCATTGGCGAGGTCTCCCGAGTTCTGGTGCGAGGCGGCCGAAGCCGACTGTCCAGTCCAGCATACGGTCGCACGAATGACAGCGTCGGGACGGTACGGCCCCGTGTCCTGTTAGCGTCACTTCATGCGAAAGCGTCCTGATCGCCGAAAATGCGCGAATCGACTCATATCGGCGCTGACCGGTGCCGTCGTCACGTCACTCGTTTTGACCGGATGCGTCGCAACCCAAGACGGCGAGGCGGTGCGCACTCCGCCCCAGCCGCCGCGGCACTGCACGAGCACCGAATGCCCCGAACTGCCCGTCTTCGCCGAGAAGTCGGTCGCCGACAGCGGGGTCACTGAGCAGAACGCGTCCGAAGCCGTTCCCGCCTACTTGACCGAGGTCCTCGACGACCTGGATCGCACGTGGCAGGACTGGTTCGCTGCGCTCAACATCGAGAACATCACGCCCGGCCGGGTTCTCATCGAACCCGGTGAGACCTTCGCTTCGAAGTGTCTGCAGAACAGCGGGGACGAACTCACCAGCGACTTCGCGAACGCCCTGTTCTGCACCCTCGACGACGAACCCGACGGGCAGGACGTCAAGCGCAAGGGTTCCATCGTCCTGCCTGTCCAGACGTTCGCCGACATCTGGGACGGCAAACTCTTCGGCAGCGACGGCATCATGCTCGGCGATTTCACGGCCGCGACGATCGTCGCGCACGAGTACGGACACAACGTCATGTATCGACTGGCCGACGCCTACGGCATGACCAGGTCCCAGTTGCCGAGCGGCGACAACCCCGAACTCCTCGCGGACTGTTTCGCAGGCAACTGGGCGGCCACCGTCTTCGCGCGGGAGGATCTCTCCATCAAGGAGATTGCCCAGGCCGCTGCCCTCATCTTCAGCATCGGTGATCCGCTGCCCGGCCAAGGGCACGGCACCTCGATCGAACGCATCCACGCGTTGACTCGCGGCTTCACCGACAAACTGACTTCTGGCGGCCAGCCCGTCACGTGCCTGAAGAACTATTGGCCGGAGTCGCTCGCGTAGCTCTGCTTCGCGAGATCCAGGCGAGGGCTACTGCCAGAGATCAGTGACGTCGACGCCGACCTGCGACAGCAGTCCTCTCGTCAATGGGAGGCTGATGCCGATGACGCTCGAGGGGTCACCGGTGATGCCGTCGAGGAGCCAGCCGCCCAGCCCGTCCAAGGTGAATGCGCCGGCGACCTTCAGCGGTTCGCCGGTCGCGACGTATCGCTCGATCTGTTCGTCGGAGACATCCGAGAAGTGGATCTGTGTCGACACGTGGTCGGCGACAATCGACTCGACGGCACCGTCACGAAGCCGGGTCACGCAATGACCGGTCATCAGTTCACCGGTGTTGCCGCGCATCTGCCGCCACCGCGCTGCGGCGACCTCGGGAGAGTGCGGCTTTCCCGAGAGTTCGCCGTCGAGCAGCAGCATCGAGTCGCAGGTGAAGACCACACCGTCGGCACAGGCAGCGGCGAACGCCGGGTCGTCACCGGTGAGGATCGCCGGGACGATCGCTTCGCCCTTCGCCTGTGCCAGGCGGGTGACGACCTCGGCGGACCGAACGTCGCCCATGTCGGCGATGATCGCGTCCTCGTCGAGGTCGGCGACGAGAACCTGCGGATTGAGTCCGGCGTGGCGCAGCACGCGAAGGCGTGCAGGCGACGCTGAACCGAGAACTACAGTTGAACCCATCAACCGCGGTTCGGGAACGACGACGGCATGCCCCAGCTGGAACGGTGCATGTCGGTCGGACGGCCCCAGTCGTTGCGTGTGACGGGACCGGTGTCGCCGCCGCCGTCGCCGCCCGCCGACGCGAGCACGCTCACGAGCACCGCGACGTCCTCGTCCGACGGGTTGCCCGACACGACGGTCAGGAACGGCTTCTCGCTTACAGCCTTCTCGCTCATAGGGGGATGTTCCCATGCTTCCGCGGCGGCAACTGGACGAGCTTGCGCTCGAGCAGGCGCAGGGAGTTGGCGATCTGACCGCGGGTGTGACTCGGTGGGATCACCGCGTCCACGTAGCCGCGCTCGGCTGCCACGTACGGGTTGACGAGGGTGTCCTCGTACTCCTGCTGCAACTCCAGGCGCAGTGCGTCGACGTCTTCGCCGTTCGCCTCCGCGTCCTTGAGCTTGCCGCGGTAGACGAAGCCGACGGCGCCCGAGGCGCCCATGACTGCGATCTGCGCGGTCGGCCATGCCAGGTTGACGTCAGCGCCCATGTGCTTGGAGCCCATGACGTCGTACGCCCCGCCGTACGCCTTGCGGGTGATGACCGTGATCTTGCCGACCGTAGCTTCCCCGTACGCGTAGAGCAGCTTCGCGCCGCGGCGGATGATGCCGTTGTACTCCTGATCGGTGCCCGGCAGGAAGCCGGGGACGTCGACCAGGGTCACGATCGGGACGTTGAAGGCGTCGCAGGTGCGGACGAAGCGCGCAGCCTTCTCGGAGGCGTCGATGTCCAGGCATCCGGCGAATTGGGTCGGCTGGTTGGCGACGATGCCGACGCTGCGACCTTCGACGCGGCCGAAACCGACGACGACATTCATCGCGCGCTCGGCCTGGACTTCGAGGAACTCGTCGTCGTCGAGGATGCGGCGGATGACCTCGTGCATGTCGTACGGCTGGTTCGGGGAGTCCGGGATCAGCGTGTCGAGTTCGAGGTCTTCGTCGGTGAGATTGTCCTCGATACTGCCCGACGCGACCTCGGCCTGCATACGCGGCGGGTCGGCCCGGTTGTTGCTCGGTAGGTAGCCGAGGAGTTCCTTGACGTAGTCGAGCGCGTCGTCCTCGTCCTGTGCGACGTAGTGGGCCACCCCGGACTTGGTCATATGCGTCGTGGCGCCGCCCAGGTCCTCCATGGTGACGTCCTCGCCGGTGACGGTCTTGATGACGTCGGGACCGGTCACGAACATCTGGCTGGTCTGGTCGACCATCACCGTGAAGTCGGTGAGCGCGGGGGAGTAGACGTGTCCGCCCGCTGCGGCGCCCATGATCAGGGAGATCTGCGGGATCACGCCGGACGACTTCACGTTGCGGTGGAAGATCTCCCCGTACAGGCCAAGAGAGACGACGCCCTCCTGGATGCGGGCTCCCGCACCTTCGTTGATGCCGACGAGCGGACGGCCTGTCTTGAGCGCGAGGTCCATGACTTTGACGATCTTCTCGCCGTAGACCTCGCCGAGGCTGCCGCCGAAGACCGTCACGTCCTGGCTGAACACGCAGATCTCGCGACCGTCGACGGTGCCGTAACCGACGACGACGCCGTCGCCGACCGGGCGCCGTTCGGCGAGACCGAAGTTGGTGCTGCGGTGGCGGGCCAGCGCGTCGAGTTCTACGAACGAGCCGTCGTCGAGGAGGTGGGTGATGCGCTCACGGGCAGTCAGTTTGCCCTTCGCGTGGACCTTCTCGACTGCGGCCTCACCGACCGGGTGCTCGGCGTCGGCGAGGCGATTCCGCAGGTCGGCAAGTTTGCCGGCCGTCGTGTGGATGTCGGGTGCAGCGCCTTCGTCGCGCGAAGCTGTCGTCATGAACATCGACTTTAACGAGAATGGTGTGACTCCCGTCAACTGGATCGAATGTGAGAATATCCTCACATTCGCTGACGAAGGGCGTTTCAGATCGGGTCTAGAGTGTCTGAGCATGACCGAATCCGCTCTTCCGGACGCCGCGCGCCTGCGTGAACTCACCGTCGGAACTCGCTGGCACACCGTCGAAGTGGTCGCTGAGACCGGATCGACCAACGCCGACCTGATCGCGCGTGCCGACGACGAGGAGCTTGCGGGGACCGTGCGGATCGCCGGGTTTCAGTCGGCGGGCCGGGGACGACACGCCCGGGTGTGGAAGACCCCGCACGGGCAACTCGCGATATCGGCGACCGTGCTGGTCCGACCGTCCGACGCTGAACGGGTCGGCTGGCTGTCGTTGCTGACGGGTCTAGCGGTCCGCGACGCACTGTCGTCGGTGGCCGGTGTCGAGGCGGAGTTGAAGTGGCCGAACGATGTGCTGGCGCCGTCGACCGACGGGGCGCCTGGCGGCAAACTGTCCGGGATCCTCTCGGAGTTCCGGCCGCTTCCCGACGGCGGCGGGATCGCAGTGATCGGGACCGGAGTGAACGTCGATCTCGACCCCGCCGATGTCGAAGGCGCGAGCGCTGCGTCGGTCCGTGGTCTGGCCGGGCGCGACGTCGACGGCACCGACGTTGCCGCTGCGTATCTGCGCGCGCTGTCGGTTCGGCTCGCCGACTGGCCGGACGGTGTGGACCGACTCGTCGCCGACTATCGGGCCTCCAGTGCCACCCTGGGTAAGCGAGTTCGTCTGATCCTCCCGGGAAACGTCGAGGTGGTCGGCGACGCAGTCGACATCGACGAGCAGGGGCGCGTCGTGGTGAACGGTCAGGACGGGCCGGTCGTCGCCTCGGCGGGCGACGTCACGCATCTTCGGCCGCTGTAGAGGGTTGGCCTAGCGCTGTTCCTTGCGACGGCTCGCGCTTCCCATCGTCGGGATGAGCGTCAAGACGGGCAACCCGATGATCAGGTGCATCAGGGCGGTGCCGATGCCGGTGGAGATCTCAGCCGAGAGCGCCAGCGGAATGACGACGCTCGCCGCGATCAGGAGTCCGACGACCCAGCGGTAGAACTGCCCGGGCGCGGGCGTGCCGATCTGGAGCAGGTACCAGAGGGCGCCGCCCAGGATAGCGACGACGAATCCGACGAGTGCGAACCACAGTTCGTCCTGGGCGAGCGGATTCCAGACGCCGAGCTTGCCCGAGTCGTTCACCTTCTGCGTGACGGTGCGGATGATCCAGCCGACCAGCCACGCGGCGAGCCCGGTCACGACGCCGGTCATCAGCACTCCGCCGCAGAACATGACCGGATCGACGTCTGGTCCCCGTAGCGATGCCCTCTTGGGAGCGGCACCCTGCTGTTGATAATCCTGGTGCTGTTGATAGCCCTGTTGGGCGTACTGCTGCTCGGTGTAGCCGTACTCGTAGTCGTTGGCCTGGCTATACGCCTGGGTCGGCGGATTCTGCTTCGCTCGGTAGCGTGGGTCACGCGGATCGTAGTTCGTCATCTCTCGCAGGCACCTTCGCAATTTTGCAGTCTCGTACTCGCGGGCAGATGGCTACGGCCCTGAGCACCTCGTGTGTCGAGTGTAACGACCCCACCCTTCGACACGCCGACACCTGAACCTCGGAGGTGGGGACGCACTACGCTGGGGCGTCATGGGATATCCGCGTGACAACCTCGCACCGGGGGGACAGGTCGTCATCCATCGCCACCCGCATTGGAAGAGCCTCATCGTTCCGGTGCTGTTGTTCTGGGTGGTCACCGCGATCGCGGGTGTGGCGCTCGGTTACCTCCACACCAGCGACTCCCTCTCGAGCGGTGCGTCGACGTGGTTGACGCTTGTGGTGATCGTCGTGTGGCTGGTTGCGACGGCGTATTGGCTGCTGCGTCCGCTGCTGTCGTGGCGCACCACGCACTTCGTGGTGACCGATCGTCGTGTCATGTACCGCAACGGCATCATCACCCGCTCGGGCATCGACATTCCGATGCGGCGCATCACGTCCGTCGAGTTCCGGCACGGCCTGATCGACCGCATGCTGCGCACCGGAACACTGGTCATCGAGTCCGCGTCCGACGAACCGTTGTCGTTCCACGACATTCCGGATGTCGAATCCGTCCACGCCCAGCTGTATCAGGAGATCCTCGACGAAGACGACGACATCGACTTCGGGCGCGGGGTCGATTACGCGCGGGGTCGTCGACGATGACCGGGGCCCGCCCGATCCTCTTGGCGGAGGACGACGTCGCGATCGCCGAGCCGCTCGCGCGGGCACTGACCCGCGAGGGCCACGAGTGCGTGATCGCTGCGACCGGTCCCGAAGCCCTCGACGAAGTCCTGTCCGGCGACTTCGGTCTTCTGATCCTCGATCTCGGGCTACCCGGCATCGACGGTTTGGAGGTCTGTCGTCGAGTCCGCGCGCAGATGCCGGAGATGGCGGTCCTGATGTTGACGGCGCGCACGGACGAAGTCGACTTCGTCGTCGGGTTGGATGCGGGTGCCGACGACTACGTGGGCAAACCGTTCCGTCTCGCCGAACTCCTCGCCCGAGTGCGTGCGCTGATGCGTCGCAGCAGCAATGTCGGAGACGAGGACGTGCTGCTCGACTACGGCGACATCCAACTCGATGCACGGGCACGCCGGGTGATCGTCCGCGGCGAGGAACTGACTCTGGCGAACCGCGAGTTCGACCTACTGCAGTTCCTGATGGAACGGCCGGGGCAGGCGCTGGCCCGTGACGAGATAATGACGCAGGTGTGGGGCTCGGTGGATTTGAGGTCGTCGAAGACTCTCGACATGCACGTCTCGTGGATTCGTCGAAAGATCGGGGACGACCAGGCGAACCGGCCCAAGCACATCGTCACCGTCCGCGGTGTCGGTTTCCGGTTCGACCCGTAGAGGACTGGGCGTGCGCCGTCGAATACTGAAGATGATGATCGGCACCGTCGCGCTGATGGGGCTGCTCCTCGGTGTGCCGTTGTCGATCCTTGCCGTTCAGGCGATGTCGCGAGAGGCACGTCAGACTCTGGCCGAGAGCCTCAAGCGGATCTCCGAATATGTGTTGTCAGAGGAGACGGACGGGCGCAACGTGCCCATCGATGAGCTCGACCTGGATCAGTTCCGGCTCCTGGTGCCGTCGCGGGGACGCCTCAGCCTCGATGTGGACGTCGACCGTCCGGACGGAACCGTGGTGCCGGTCCACCGCGCTATCGGAGCGCAGCAGGACGACGAGACGATCGCGGAGTCGGTGAGTCTCGGGCCGCAGGCACGGATGACGTTGGAGATCCCGCAAGAAGAGGTACGCCCGCAACAGTTGCTGGCGGTCGGCGTGGTGTTCGTCGTTCTCGCCGGGTCGGTGGGCGGCGGTGCGATCGTCGCAGTGGTGACGGCGCGGCGGCTGTCCGAACCGTTGACGGCGCTCGCCGGGCGTGCCGGAGCGATGGCACGCGGCGACTTCTCCTCCGACTGGCCGTCGTACGGGATCGATGAACTCGACCGCGTCGCGGAGGCGTTGTCGGATGCGAACCGCGAGATCGCATTGCGACTAGAACGCGAAGGCGAGATAGTCGGCGACGTCTCGCACCAGTTGCGGAGCCGCTTGACCGCAGTCCACCTGCGGTTGGACGAATTGACGTTACACAGCGACCCCGACGTCGTGACCGAAGCCGAGGCCGGGCTCGAACAGGTGGAGCGACTCTCGCGCGAGCTGTCGGAGCTGGTCGCGGCGTCACGGGAGGACACGGCGGGGCGCGGGGCGATCGACGCGCGCGACGTGGTGGACACGCTGATCGGCGACTTCGAGCCCGCGTTCCGGGCGAAGGGGCGACGGCTCCGTTCGGAGACGCTCGGCGCGATCGGGATGATCGAGGGCAAGCCCGGTCGGCTCCGAGAGGCGTTGAGCGTGCTGATCGACAACTCGCTGCAACACGGTGCGGGGACCACCACGGTCCGTCTGGCCAACTTGCCCGCCGCGGAGATGGTGCGTCTGACCGTCGCCGACAGTGGCCCGGGGATCCCGGACGAGATCGCGGCTGACGTGTTCCGCCGCGGTTTCTCCGGCGGGAGCCGCAGTGGGATGGGCTTGTCGTTGTCGCGTGCGTTGATCGAAGCCGAGGGAGGTCGCTTGGAACTCATGTCGCGACGGCCCGTGGTGTTCGCGATCGTTCTACCGGCGCGCGGGCGACGGCCGCACGCCGACGTCGAGCTCAGGCGTGACCGAGTTCCTCATCGGTGAGTTCGTCGGGTTTCGGATTGACGTCGGTGGATCCGCCTTCGCCGCCACGAGGCTCTTCCTCGGGGAAGGCGAAGCGTCGGAGTGCCCAGAAGCGGAAGGCCATGCCGAGGATGTTGCCGATGATGAAGGCGAGTAGGAAGTCCAGGACGACGAGTTGTAGACCGGCCAGGTTCTCGCGCATTCCGAATACGTTGTTGGCCAACCAGAGTGGTGCCGCGGTCAGTAGGACGGCGAAACCGCTGATCAAGAAGAACAGCAGGGCCTCGTGATGCCGTTCTCGTCCGCCGCGGTTCTTGAACGCCCACTCGCGGTTGAGAATGTAGCTGAGAATGGTCGCGACGACGCCCGAGATGATCCTGGCGACCACCGGTTTCGGCTCGAGGACCGTGAACACGAGCAGGTAATAGATCGCGGTGTCGATGATGAATGTGGTGCCGCCGACGATCGCGAACTTGATCAGCTCGTTGTGCTTCATCACGAGCCGGTGAAGAGGCCCCGGCAGCATCGAGACTGCCTTGTCGATTGTCAGCACAACGATCGAGTGTACGTACTCGGCCAATCTCATACACATCTGTGGACGTCAATGCGGTGTTTCGTGGCCGACATGACACCATTGACGCCGTGAGTTCGCAACCGCCTCGTCCCTCACCGGGTCATACAGAATCGGGCCGTACCGAGTCCGGGATGCCGACTGTGACCATGATCGGGGGTGGACAGCTCGCTCGGATGACGCACCAGTACGCGATTGCGTTGGGCCAATGCCTGCGTGTGCTCGCCGGTACGACGACCGATCCTGCGGCGCAGGTCAGCGGTGACGTGGTCCTCGGTTCACATGAGGTTCTCGACGATCTTCGAGAGGCCGCCGAAGGCGCTGTCGCGGTGACGTTCGACCACGAGGGCGTGCCGTTGGAGCACCTGGAAGCACTCGAGGCCGAGGGGGTCGCGGTACGTCCGCCGTCGACGGCGCTGCGGTTCGCGCAGGACAAGCTGGACATGCGGAACCGGCTGTCGGAGCTCGGTCTGCCGGTGCCGGACTACGCGGACCTGTCCGGGGACGTCGCCCAAGCCCGTGAACGGCTGATCGCGTTCGGCGACCGCAACGACTGGCATGTGGTGATCAAAGCGGTCCGCGGCGGTTACGACGGCCGCGGCGTGTGGCTCGTCGACGATCGTGACGCGGCGCTCGCCGTGTTCGACGCACAGTCCGGTGGCGACACCGTCTTGATGGCCGAGCAGAAGGTCGCGATGCGTCGAGAGCTGTCGGCGATGATCGCGCGGTCGCCGTACGGCCAGGGTGCGGCGTGGCCGGTCGTCGAGACCGTTCAGCGAAACGGTCAGTGCGCGGTAGTCCTCGCGCCCGCACCGGGGCTCGACGCCGAGGTCGCACAGCGAGCGCAGCAGATGGCACTGCGACTGGCCGACGAACTCGGTGTGGTCGGCGCAATGGCCATGGAGCTGTTCGAGACGCTAGACGGCCGACTCGTCGTCAACGAGTTGGCGATGCGCCCGCACAACAGTGGTCACTGGACGATGGACGGTGCGCTCACCTCGCAGTTCGAGCAGCACCTGCGCGCGGTGCTCGACTATCCGCTCGGCGACACGTCCCCTCGTGCAGGCGTCGTCGTCATGGCGAACGTACTGGGCGCCGCAGAGGCGCCCGCCATGTCGGTGGACGAGAGGCTGCACCACCTGTTCGCGCGGATGCCCGACGCCAAGGTCCACATGTATGGCAAGGGTGAGCGCCCCGATCGCAAGGTGGGGCACGTCAACATCGTCGGCCGTCCGGACGATGACGTCGAGACCGTCCGCGAGCGCGCCGAACGCGCCGCGCACTGGATGAGCCACGCCGTCTGGACCGACGGCTGGGATCCGCACTCGTCTGCGGACTGAGATGCTTTCACCCACCCCATATCGATCGGAGCCTCGAACATGACCGCACCTCAAGGACCTCGCGTCGGACTCATCATGGGTAGCGACTCGGACTGGCCGACGATGGAGGCAGCCGCTGAGGCGCTCGCCGAGTTCGGAGTCACGTTCGAGGTCGGCGTCGTCTCTGCGCATCGCACGCCGCAACGCATGCTCGACTATGCGAAGGGTGCTGCGTCACGGGGGGTCTCGGTGATCATCGCAGGCGCGGGTGGCGCGGCGCATCTGCCCGGCATGGTCGCCTCGGCGACCCCACTGCCGGTGATCGGCGTGCCGGTCCCGCTCAAGTACCTGGACGGCATGGACTCACTTCTCTCGATCGTGCAGATGCCTGCGGGAGTGCCGGTCGCGACGGTCTCGATCGGTGGTGCACGAAACGCTGGCCTCCTCGCGGTTCGGATTCTCGCCGCGAGTGACCCCACCTTGCAGTCGGCGATGGAGAAGTTCCAGGCCGGTCTGGAGGAGATGGTCTTGGAGAAGGACGAGAAGCTCCGTAGGACGCTCCTCGACGGCTGACTCCGTCTGAAGAGATCTCGACTCCGCTCGATCACCGGGTGAACTCGGTATGACTGTCGGCAGACGGATGCCTCACAGCTGAGTCACTGGCGCGGCGAGCATGCCGGTCGCGGCGTCGACGATGAAGTAGCCGAGCGAGGTCCAGTCGCCTTTCGCGGTTCCGGCTTCGACGTCGGCCTCGTATCCTGCGCACAGTTGCAGGGTCAGAGCCGCGAGGATGCGGGTCCGCGGGACGAGTACCGATCTGGGCACGTCCGCGAGTTCGGGAGTGCTGGACATCGCGGCGTCGAAGCGCACACTGTTCTCGATCGTCCTGCGCATCGACTCCTCGATCGACGGTACCGACATCGCCTGGTGGGTGAACCGCGCGCGCCAACTCGGGACGGGTAGCGAGTCGAGGTATTCGATCCACGGCAGGATCCCGGCTCCGACCATCTCGTGCAGGGACTGACGCTCTGGCAGCGACTCGAGGAGTGCGGTCCGTCGTGCGGTGATGTCGCTCCGTCCACGGTTCAGTAGCGCCTCGATCATCTCCTCACGTCCCCCGAAATGATAGGCAATCGCCGAATGATTCGCGGTGCCTGCGTGTTCGGTGATCTTGCGATTGGACACCGCATCGATTCCGTACAGCGCGAAAAGCTCTTCGGCGGCGTCCAGAAGAGTCTCTCGTGCGCGGTCGCCGTGATGTGCCATCGCCCGCCTGTCTTCGCGAAGTAGGTGTGTCCTCGATTATATTCAATCGCGGAATTAAGCCACATGTCTTAATGTTGTCCGGGTAGCGGGATCGGTGACGAACGACGCGCAGTCCGTGCGGTTGCTCGCGGTCACGACGCCATGACGCCATGACGAAGGGGGAGTGCACAGTGCCTGCACCACACGACGAGATCGATTCGGTCACTGAGGCCACGGCTGTGGAGATCGACGACGCCGCAGCGGCAGCGAAGCGCGCGAAGATCGAAGGGATCGTCCGCGTCGTCATCATGTTCCTGATGCCGTTGGCGTTGGTCGGCATGATGATCTGGGGCTACATGGGCGCGATGCATTCACCGACGCCCCGCGATATGCCGCTCGTCGTGTCGGGGCAGGACGCCGGAGCGTTCGCGACCGCACTCAAGCACGCCGACGGTGATGCGGTGGACATAACGACCGAATCCGATCCGGGTAGCGCCCGTCAGCAAGTGATCGACCGAGACGCCGCGGGAGCCGTCGTCATCGACGGCAAGAACGCGACGTTGTTCACCGCGAAGGCCGCGGGCGCGTCGCAGTCGACGGTCGTCACCACGCTGGTGACGCCAGTCGCCGTCGCCCAAGGGATCACGCTTGCGACCGAAGATCTGGTGCCGTTGCCGTCCAGTGATTCGGCCGGGCTCGGCGCTATGTTCATGACCACGGCCATCGTCATGGCCGGTTACCTACCTCTCTCGTTCATGCTGTCGAACTCGCCGCACCTGCTGCGACTCCGACGATTTCTGCCGCTCCTGGTTGGGTGGGGCGTGCTCATCGCAGGTGTCATCGCGCTGATCACCTGCCCGATCCTGCACGTCGTGCCCGCCGGGGACCTGCTTCCGGTGATGGGCGTCGCGATGCTAGGCGTCGTCGCCATCGGGATGGTTCAACTGTTCTTGACGCGCATCTTCGGAGCGATGGCCACCCTGCTCGCGATGCTGCTGCTCATGGTGCTCGGAATGCCCAGTTCCAACCTCAGCATCTCGATCTATACGGCACCGCCCTTCTACGACGTCTTCCACTCGTTCCTGCCACTGCCCGCGATCGGCGAGGCACTCCGCTCGGTGTTGTACTTCGGCGGTGACGGTGCAGGCAAGCATCTGATGGTGTTGGGCATCGGCGGTGTGGCCGGGCTCGTCCTGACCCTGCTGGCGGACTGGCGTAAACGCCACAAGTCGGCGTCGGCGACCGTCCGTGTCTCGATCCCGTCATTGCGCGGAGCATCGCAGCCTGACACCCCGTTCTGGCGCTACACCGCACTCTTGTTCTTCCCGCTTGCGATGGTGACCATGATGGTCACCGCGATGCTCGGTGCCATGCACTCACCCACGCCGAAGGACATGCCGGTCGCGGTCGTGGCGGCGTCGGAGCAGCAGGGGCAGGCCGTCGCCGACGGGTTGTCGAAGCAGATGCCCGGCATGTTCGACATCAGTGTCATCGGCTCGGCGGACGACGCACGGGCCCAGGTCGCCGACCGTGACATCGTCGGAGCGTTCGTTCTGCCGAGCGCGGAGAACCCACAGGGCACGGTTCTCACCAACCAGGCCGCGAGTAACAGTGCCGCGCAGGTCGTCGACCAGATCTTCACCCAGGTCGCACAGGCTCAAGACATGTCGGTCGATACCGACGACGTGGCACCGCTACCTGACCGCGACAGTATGGGGACCGTGACGATGTACATCGCGATGGGCTGGCTGATGGCCGGATTCATGGTGATCATCGTCGGTGCCAACGCCGCTCCCGCGAGCCGTCCACTGCCGAAGCTACTGCCGATCGTCGGCGTCTACTCGGGGTTCATGTCTGCTGCGGTGCTCCTCATCGCGGGTCCGATCACTGGCAGTATCGAGGGCGGTCACGGCTGGGAATTGTGGGCGACCGGTTCGATAGCGATCTTCTGCGTGGCGATGTTCGCGACGGTGTTCGAGAGACTCGTCGGCATGCTCGCGATCATTCCGGTGATCGGCATCTTGATGTTCCTCGGAGTCCCGGCGTCGAGCGGCGCGATGTCGGTGTACATGGAGGCGCCGTTCTTCCGGGCGATCCACGACGTCATACCCATGGGCGCCGCGGTCGAAGCCGCGCGGTCGATCCTGTACTTCGCCGGAGACACGCTCGGGTCGACCCTCCTCACCTTGGCGGCGTGGGGCGTGATCTCGCTGATCGTCGTCGCGATCATCGACCGGATCAAGCCGGTGCGTACGACGGCGGAGATGGTCGAAGTTCCGCACCCGGCGTTGGGTAGCGCGTACGTGCCCGCCGAGGAAGCCGGCGACGTGGAGACGGAACCCGTGGATGAGTCGCCTATCCGCTGATCGCGCAAGGGGATCTCGACTTCGCTCGATCGGCGTGGGGCAGGCTCGATCAGCGGGGGGAGGTTCGATCAGCGGGGCAGGCTCGATCAGCGGGGGGAGGTTCGATCAGCGGGGGGGTTCGATCAGCGGGGGCGGGGAGCGAGAGTGCGGACGACATCGGCTGCCGAAATCGCCTGTGCGGAGCGAAAACCCGAACCTGCCCACAGGTTGATGACCTGTGGGTCGTCGGCCGCGGCTCTGCGGATACCGCCGGTTAACGTGTTGATCTGAGGGTAGACCGACGGTGCGTAGTCGGTGTTCGCGCGGATGAAGTCGTTCTCCAGGCCGCGGGCGAGGCGTCCGGAATAGGCCCGGGTCGTGACGGTCGTCGTGAACTGCGGGTCCGCGAGCGCGTCGCGGTGGGCTTGTCGGGTGCCTGCTTCCCGAGTGCGGAGCAAAAGCGTGCCGACCTGCGCGGCAACCGCCCCCGCGTCCAGGATCGCACGGACGTCGTCGGGTCCGGCGACACCGCCCGCGCCGACCGTCGGCAGCCCGGTCTCCGCCACTACCGCCCGAACCAAGTCGAGGGTGTCGATCTCTGGATCGACGTCGTCGATCGCGAAGGTCGCGCGGTGTCCGCCCGCCGAGAAGCCTTGTGCGCACAGCGAATCAACGCCGAGCTCGGCGGCGAGTCGGGCCTCGTCGACGCAAGTGACCGTGGCGGACACTGCGACGTCGGCAGCGTGGAAGCTATCGACCACGTCACGAGACGGGAGTCCGAACGTGAATGACACCACGGCTGGACGCTGCTCGAGCAGCACCTGCACCTTCGCGTCGAACGAGTCGTCGGTGAACGGCACCGATTCGGGTAGGTCGACGCCGACGCGTTCGGCGAGCGACGACAGACGAGCGCGGTAGGACGCGAACTCCGCGGGATCGACGTCGACCTGCTCGGGTACGAACAGGTTGACGCCGAACGGCTTTGCGGTGAGCTCGCCGATCTCGCGGACCGTCGCCGCCAACGCATCCGGAGACACGTACGCGCCGCCGTAGAAGCCGAACCCGCCTGCCTCCGAGACGGCGGCAGTCAGTGCCGCCGTCGATACGCCACCGGCCATGGGGGCGCCGACGATCGGAACGTCGAGGCCATCGAACTGGTACATGTGCGACCTCATCTCATTCCTTTGTTGACCCGCAGGATCTCCAGTGGCGCTTCGGAATTCAGAGTGAATCCCATCTTCTCGTACAGGTGACGCGCGGAGTTGTCGGCCGTCGTGTGCAGGAACGGTGCATGGCCCGCGTCGACGATCACCTGAGCGACGGCCGACACGACCCGTCGTGCGAGCCCGCGTCCACGCGCGTCGGGGTGGGTGCACACCGCACTGATCTCCGTCCACCCGGGCACTTGCAGGCGTTGCCCGGCCATCGACAGGAGGCGGCCGGAACTCGGGTCGCGGTAACCGAGGTAGACGCCCATCTCGATCGTCCGGGGAAGGAACGGGCCCGGCTCGGTCAGTTCGACGAGGGCAGTCATCTCCGGGACGTCCGCGGAGCCGAGTCGGACCAGCTCGGCATCGGCGGCAGACACGGCGGCATCTCCTCGGTACTGCACGAGATCGATCTCGGCGACCACGTCGAAGACTCCGTCGGGCAACGGAGTCCGGCGATCCCGCAACGACGCGGTGCGCCCGACTCCGGTCAGCTCGGCGAGGTCGACGTAGTCCTGCGCGGTCATCTCGCGGGGGTGACCGTAGAACACCGACACGTCGGGCTCGAAGGTGACGATGTTCCCGAGGCTCCGAGCGAAGTGCGACTGCGGGCCGCGCAGCGCGGTGGTGAACGGGTCGTCGAGGACGGTGGTGTCGGGTTCGCTCCCGCTGAATCGAGCCGTCGTCACGCCACGTCCAGCTTCTGACGGAAGAAGTCGATGATCTGATCGAGCGCCTCGCGAGTCGGCTCCCCGGGTTCGTCGATCAAGTGCTCGGTGACGACCGAGTGCGGCGGGATCGCGGCATTCGGGTTCGCCGCGTCGTCAGGCAGTTCGACGCCGAGGAACGAGTCGCCGAGTTCGCGGCGCAAGAAATCGAAGCGGCCACCGGGCGAGAGCCGGTCGCCTTGGAATCGAGCGCCCAACACTTGCAGTCCTTCGTCGCGGCACCGTGACCGGACACAGGCGAGGTCTTGGGGCGAGATGTCGATCGTGGAGCGCCGACCGGGTGTCGCGCCGAAGGGGAGGGACGGCTGCGACAGGACGGGGGCGAGCATCGCGTCGTCCACCGACATGGCGAGGGCGAAGCCCCCGGTCAGGCACATGCCGATCGCGCCGATGCCGGGGCCCCCGCACTCGGAGTGCGCGGCGCGGCCGAGCGCACGCAGCCAGGTCACGACCGGTGACGTCTTGCCGGTGGCGAAGACGGTGAACTCGCGGCTCACGCACACCTTTCCCATCGCGCGCACCATCCCGACGCCGGCTCGCGGCAGGTCGGACAGTTCCGCCGGATTGGGATCGGCACCGTCGACACCGAACAGCGACGGCATGAACACGGTGAACCCGGCCGCGACGACGCGGCGAGCGAAGTCGGCGACCTTCGGAGTGATGCCGGGGATCTCGGGGATCACGATCACGGCGGGGCCGTCGCCGAGGCGATAGTAGTGGTGAGTGATCGCCTCGTGGGTGAACTCGTGGCGGTCGAATCCGGCGAGGGCGGTAGGAATTTCCACCACACCAGCTTGCCTCACCGGCTCGGCGTTGGATACTGGGTGCCATGAGTGAGGGCGCAGTGGCGGGGGAGTCCGACGCGGCGGACTTCCGGATGCAGGTGGTCGCCGAGTCGATCCGGCTGTTTGCCGAGCAAGGCTACGAGTCGACGACGGTCGACGCGGTCGCCGCGGCGGCCGGAGTGTCACGGCGCACGTTGTTCCGGCAGTTCCGTTCCAAGGAAGACTTCATCTTCGCCGACCACGAACAACTGTTGGTGCTCGTAGCGGAACAACTCGCGGACGCCGAGGAGTCGAGCGCCGATCCATGGTGGTCGGTCTGCGTGGCTGCTGAACAGGTCTTCGCGCATTTCGCCGCGCACCGCGATCTGGCTGTCGGCCGGTATCAAGTGGTGTCGCAAGTGCCTGCGCTGCGTGATCGGGAGCTGGTCACCACCTATCGCTACCAGCGACTCTTCGAGGACTCACTGCGCCGCAGGCTGCCCGCTGTGCCGCGCGTCAGGCAGGTTGCCTACGCAGCGGCGGTGACTGGCACGCACAACCATCTGCTGCGTCAGATGGTCCGGGGTGACCAGGCGGCGACCGCCGACGCGCTGCGCGCGGAGCTGCAGTGGATCCACTCGACGATGGTCGACCGGGTCCGCCCGGACTCGCCGTCGGGGACCGCGGTGACAGTTGTCACTCACGGCGCAGACCTCAGTGCGGACGATGTCGCCGACATCGTCCGCGATCGATTGACTTGGCACGCAGTGCCATGATGAACTGCAGGAAGTTCCCACTATCGCGGCACTCAGTGACACTCGCTGTTGTCAGTCAAAGGAGTAATCCATGGGCAAGTTCGGAAACCCCGATTTCGACCTCTTCCAACTACCGGAGGAGCATGAGGCTCTCCGCGAGGCGATCCGCGCACTGAGCGAGAAGGAGATCGCGCCGCACGCCAAGGATGTCGACGAGAACGCACGTTTCCCCGAGGAGGCTCGCGCGGCACTTGTCGCCAACGGCTTCAATGCCGTGCACGTCCCCGAGCAGTTCGAGGGTCAGGGCGCCGACTCGCTCGCCGCCTGCATCGTCATCGAAGAGGTCGCACGCGTCGACGTCTCCGCGTCGCTGATCCCGGCGGTCAACAAGCTCGGCACCATGGGGCTGATCCTGTCCGGCTCGGATGAGCTCAAGGCCAAGGTCCTTCCATCGATCGCCTCCGGCGAGGCGATGGCCTCGTACGCCTTGTCCGAGCGCGAAGCCGGCAGCGATGCGGCAGCGATGAAGACCCGTGCGCGCCGCGACGGCGATTCGTGGGTCCTCAACGGCTCCAAGTGCTGGATCACCAACGGCGGACAGTCCGCCTGGTACACCGTTATGGCGGTCACCGACCCGGAGAAGGGTGCCAGCGGCATCTCCGCATTCATGGTCCACAAGGACGACCCCGGCTTCACCGTCGGACCGCTCGAGCACAAGCTGGGCATCAAGGGCAGCCCGACCGCAGAGCTGTACTTCGAGGACTGCACGATTCCCGACGACCGGATCATCGGCGACGAGGGCACCGGCTTCAAGACGGCCCTCGCGACGCTCGACCACACTCGTCCGACCATCGGCGCACAGGCCGTCGGCGTGGCGCAGGGTGCCCTCGACGCCGCGATCGACTACGTCAAGGAACGCAAGCAGTTCGGCCAGTCCATCAGCAAGTTTCAGGGTGTCGAGTTCATGATCGCCGATATGGCGATGAAGGTCGAAGCGGCTCGCCTCATGGTGTACTCGGCGGCATCGCGTGCCGAGCGTGGCGCAGGCCCCCTCGGCTTCATCTCGTCGGCGTCCAAGTGCATGGCCTCCGACGTCGCCATGGAGGTCACCACCGACGCCGTGCAGTTGTTCGGCGGCGCGGGCTACACCACCGACTTCCCGGTGGAGCGCATGATGCGTGACGCCAAGATCACCCAGATCTACGAGGGCACCAACCAGGTTCAGCGAAGGGTCAGGGCGCGCTGTTTGCTTCGCGGCTGAGAGATGCGCGGCCGGGTACTCCGCTATGGGCGGAGTACCCGGCCGGCCTTCTCCATTGCCGCGATAGCGTCGACACGCGCATCGTCCGCACCGCGGACCCACACCAGCGACGCGCCGACGAGCAACGGCGCGAGCAAGTTGGCTGCGATCGTGTCTGCCGTGTCCCAGGGGCGAGTGGAGACGACGCGTTGACCCGCCTCAACCTCCGACTCGATCCGGGCGAGCGCCGAAGTCGGCACCTCGTCGAGCGCGAGTTCGCCGGCGCCGACAGGGGAGTACCGGTCGCCGTGGGCGCGGACCGACTCGCCGAAGTCGTCGACACCGATCGGCAGATCCCGGGACCCCATCGCGAACGGGTCGAGTGGGACGACGACGATCTCGTCGGCGTCGTGCTGATCGAGCCGGCCCGCAGTGGTGAACACCACCCGGGCGTCACCGTCGTAGTCCCCGACGAGAACGCGAGCTCCCGCCCACCACGCACCCAGTAGGACGGCTGCGCTCTGCCAGTGCTCGGGTAGGTCGACGCGGACGTCGTCGCCGGGAGCAACGCCCACCTCGTCGCGCAGGTAGTTTGCGATCTTGGCGGCCCAGTTGCCGAGGGTCGCCGCCGACAGTTCGGTGCGTTCCCCGGTGCCCTCGTCGTAGAACGTGAACAGCGGACGGGCGGGGTCGGCCACCCGGCCCAGGACTAGAGAAGTCAGCGTGTCGGTCATCCAACCATCGTCGCCGACGTCGATCAGTTGACGCAGACCGGGCCGTCGTTGTCGGCCTTGATGACCTTGGACGAGGGAGCCGACGACGTCGACGAGGCGCTCGCTTCGGTGCCGCCGTCGTCGCCACCGCCCTGGTCGCCGGTGTTGACGATCGAACCCGCACCCACATACGTGTTGGTGAGCGCGACCTTGAGGTGGTTCTCGGGAAGCGAGGAGTCCTCGCGGATCTGAATGCCTCCGCCGAGGTCGCTGACCAGTTGTTTCGCGCCCTCGTTATCCGTGGAGTTCGCGTACACCAGCGAGTCGAACTCGTTCATCGGCTTGTTCGACGTCGCACCGGCCTTGAAGCCACGGCTGGCCAGCACCCGCGACACGTTGCCTGCGAGACCGTCGACGGTGCCCGCGTTGATCACGTCCACCGTGAACTCGGCACGGGGGTTGTCGGACTTCTCCGGCTCCTGGTTGCCCAGCAGTCGGTCGACGAACGTGTGCACGGCTGGCGGGTCGATTGCGAGGACGCTTTGGGTGCCGTCGTCGCTCCACGCTTGGTCGTCGGCGATCGGGATAGTGGCGAACTTGATGTTGCCGCCCGTGAGGTCCTTGAGCTGCTCGGCGAAACTGATGATGTCCCATCCGTCGTCGAGCAGCACCGACTTGGAGACGGCGTCCTGGAGTTCGTTGAGCTTACCGGAGTCGGTGAGCGTCTGCGTCGACAGGATCTTCTGCGCGAGCGATGCCATGTACACCTGCTGTCGGGTGATGCGGTCGAGGTCGCCGCGCGGCAGTCCGTGACGCTGCCGAACGAAGCTGAGGGCCTTCGGGCCGTCGAGGGTCTGCTTGCCCTTGCGGAAACGAGCTCCGGACAAGGGTTCCCGAACGGAGTTCTTCAGACACACTTCGACGCCGCCGACCGCGTCGGTGAGCAGCGCGAAGCCGAGGAGTCCGACCTCGGCGTAGTGGTCGACGGTGACGCCGGTCAGGTTTCCGACGGTCTTGATGAGCGCCTGTCGGCCCGCCTTGGTGCCTTCCTCTTCCGCCTCGGCCTCGGTGGCGCCGTTCTCGACGTCGCGGGCGCGGACGGTCTCCCGCGTGGTGCCATAGGCGGAATTGATCTTGCTCTTGCCGAGTCCTGGGACTTCGACGTACGTGTCGCGGGGGATCGACACAGCAGTCGCGGCGGACCCGTCGTTCGGGATGCGGACCAACAGGATCGTGTCCGTGCTCGTCGAGACCTCGCCGCTCACGCGGAGACGCTTGAGCTGGTCCTCAGGGAGCGGATTGCCTTTGGCGTCGTTGCGCGAGTCGGTTCCCACCAGCAGGACGTCGACGGCTCCGTCGTCGCCCCCGCCCAAGGCGAGCCCGCCGAGTTGGGTCGCCGACGATCGGATCGAGTTGAACTCGCTCCACCCGACGCCCGTGATCACCAAGACCAGGATCGTGATCAACGCGACGAGCGTCCGACCGATGTGCTTCGGCGGGACTCCGGCGATCGGTCGGGTGGCCCACACCGACACCGCTTCGCGCAGAGTTCCGGCCTTGGCCGCACCTGCACCGCGTGAGTGCATCTCCGATGCACGCTCGCCAGCACCCTCGGCGCCGGCCACGGACTTCGCCTCTTTCGGAGGTCGGCGCTTGCGGGGCTTCGTGTGGATCTCCTCGGACGTTCGACGACGGCGTGTGCCGGTATCGACCGGAGCCGGTCGACGTCGGCGCGGCGCGTCTCCACGCGGGCGCGGCGCAGCGCCGTCGGTCCTCCCGCGAGTGCCATTGCGGCGAGGCTTGTCCTCGCCGCCTTCACGTCGCTGATCCACGCGTGTGTCGTTCCCTTCACTGCAAGTCGGTGCGCGCCGTCCGACGCGGTCTCCCGCACGAGGATACTGGCGAGTCCGGGACCAATCGGGGAAGCGCGCCCGGGCGTGGGCGACGCCACGTCCCGGGTGAGGCACGATTGTCGGTGTGAACTCTCCCTCGACGGTCTATGTGATCGGTGCCGCAGGCCAACTCGGATCCGCCCTCCTCGCATCTCGTGCGGTCCCTACAGACGTCTGTGTCGTGGGGTTGAGGTCGTCGGACATTGACATCGCGTCGAACGCTTCGGTCCGATCGGCGCTCGCCGATCTGCGAGACGGAGACGTCGTCGTCAACGCTGCGGCGTTCACCGATGTCGACGGGGCCGAGACCTCCCGCGACGTCGCATATGCCGTCAACGCCGACGGGCCGGCGAATCTCGCCTCGGCTACAGCGGCGGCGAGAGCGCACCTGATCCACGTCTCGACCGACTACGTGTTCGGGCGGCCGACGTCCGGGCACGGACTGTGGGGCTCTCCGCTCGAGCCGTCCGATCTGCGCGGCGACGCGGAGCCCGACACCGTCTACGGAGCGAGCAAGCTCGCGGGGGAGCGGGCGATGGCCGCCGCCGACCCGAACGGCGTCGTGGTGCGCACCGCGTGGGTGTTCACCGGGCGCCCCCCGGTCCGCGACTTCGTGACGACGATGCGTCGCCTGGAGGGCGAGCGAGACGAGATCACCGTGGTCGACGACCAACGCGGCTCGCCGACGTACGCGCCCGACCTGGCAGACGGGTTGTGGGAACTTGCCGTCAGCATGCTCGCGGGTCGTTCACACGGTGGATCGGTCGTTCACGCGACCAATGCCGGTGAAGCCACCTGGTGTGATCTCGCTCGCGCTGTGTTCACCGTCCTCGGAGCCGATCCTGAGCGGGTGAAGCCTTGCAGCACAGAACAATTCCCACGGCCAGCACCGCGTCCGCCGTACTCGGTGTTGTCTGCGAAGAGCTGGGAGAACGCGGGCTTCACGCCGCTGCGTGACTGGCCGGATGCCCTCCGCGACGCGCTCGGCGCACCGACTTCGGGTTAGTCTGTCGCGGTGACTGCTCCTTTCGGCGTAGTGACCGTGACCTATTCGTCCGGTGACTACCTGCACAACTTTCTGCGCACGCTCGGCGACGCGTCGCAGCACAGCCCTCAGATCGTGATCGCCGACAACGGATCCACCGACGGCGCACCCGAGAAGGCAGCGGCCGAGCACGAGAACGTGACACTCGTCGACTCGGGCGGGAACATCGGCTATGGCGCGGCCGTGAATCGCGGCGTCGCCGAGCTCGATCCTGACCTCGACTTCGTCGTCATCGCTAACCCCGACGTCGAATGGTCTCCCGGCTCGCTGGACGTACTCCTCGCAGCCGCCCGACGGTGGCCGCGCGCCGCCAGCCTTGGCCCCCTCGTGACCGAGCTCGACGGCTCGGTGTACCCGTCGGCGCGCGCCGTCCCGAATCTCGTGTCGGGCACCGGGCATGCCGTCCTCGGTGCCGTCTGGCCGTCCAACCCGTGGACCAGGGCCTACCGCGACGACGAGCAGGGACTGACCGAGCGTCCTGTCGGGTGGCTGTCCGGATCGTGCCTTCTGGTGCGGCGCAGCGCATTCGACGGAGTCGACGGCTTCGACTCCCGCTACTTCATGTTCATGGAGGACGTCGACCTTGGTGACCGGTTCGGTCGTGCCGGGTGGCTCAACGTCTACGTACCGAGCGCCAGCGTCCTGCACGCCAAGAGTCACTCAGTCAGCAAGCACCCCGAGAAGATGATTCCGGCGCATCACCAGAGCGCCTACCGGTTCAATGCGGACCGGAACCCGGGGGCGCTCCGAGCGCCCTTGCGCCTTGCCCTGCGGGCCGGGCTGGCCGTTCGGTCGAAGCTCGCTGTCTCAGCGGCCCTGCGCGAGCGACGGCACACCGGCAGCGACGTCTGACCGGCGTCCGACCCGTATCGATGATGGAAGGAAACTCCGTGGCACCGTCTGTTCAGGCACTGATCCTCGTCGGCGGCAAGGGCACAAGGCTCCGCCCGCTGACGCTGTCGGCACCCAAGCCGATGCTCCCGACCGCCGGCCAGCCGTTCCTCACGCATCTGCTGTCGCGGATCCGCGAAGCGGGGATCACCGACGTCGTACTCGGCACCTCGTTCAAAGCCGAAGTGTTCGAAGAGTATTACGGCGACGGCTCGTCGCTCGGCCTGGACCTCACGTACGTTACCGAGGAGCAACCGCTCGGCACCGGCGGCGGAATTCGCAATGTCTACGACTCGTTGACGGCGGACACGATCCTCGTCTTCAACGGCGATGTTCTCGGCGGCACGGACATCCACGATGTGGTGACCACTCACCAGGAGTCGGGTGCCGAGGTGACATTGCACCTGGTCCGCGTCAGTGACCCGCGTGCGTTCGGTTGTGTGCCAACCGACGCCGACGGCCGCGTCACCGCGTTCTTGGAGAAGACGCAGGATCCGCCGACCAACCAGATCAACGCTGGAACGTATGTGTTCAACCGCAGCGTAATCGGTGAGATCCCTACCGGGCGGGCCGTTTCGGTGGAGCGCGAGGTGTTCCCGTCGCTTCTTGCGCACGGACGGCACATCCATGCGCACGTCGATGCAGCCTACTGGCGTGACATGGGCACGCCCGAAGACTTCGTGCGCGGTAGCGCCGACCTCGTGCGCGGCATCGCGCCGTCGCCTGCGATCGCTCAGCAGTGCGGTGAGGCGCTCGTCCTCGACGGTGCCGACGTGGCACGGGGAGCTGTCCTCATCGGCGGGACTGTCGTCGGTCGCGGCGCGATCGTCGGGGCGGGGGCTCGGCTCGACGGCGCCGTCGTGTTCGACGGCGCGAGGGTCGAGGCCGGCGCCGTCGTCGAACGCAGCATCGTCGGCTTCGGCGCGAGCGTCGGCGCGGGTGCACTGATCCGCGACACCGTGATCGGTGACCGCGCATCCATCGGCGCGCGTTGCGAGCTGCTGCGCGGGGCCCGTGTGTGGCCGGGCATCCAGGTGCCCGACGGCGGTATCCGCTTCTCGACCGATGTCTGACCCGACGTGGCTGCCTGATCCCTCGCGGCTGCTACCGCGGCAGCGACGGTGCCGACCGCGGTGTGTGCGGCCGCGGCAGCAGTTCGGTCGGCGGAACGAATCCAGCCGGTGGTCGCGGGCTGGTCGACGGTCGGGGCTTCGACGACGGGGCACTCTCCGACGGTGCGGCTTCGGATGACGGGCCTGGTGTCGTTGGCCTTGTCGGGAGCGACGGGTACGGGGTCGTCGACTGCTCTGGCGCCTCTGACGTGGTTGGCGGCGCCGCGACGTCGGGTGCCTGCGGCGCCACTGTGTTCGGCGTCGTGTCGGGAATCGGGACCGTGTCCGTGTTCGGCGGGGCGACGAGCGCCCGGTCGGGGATCGTGCGGTCGGCGATCACGTTCTGCCCGGACAGCGTGTACGTGACGTCGACGGGTCCGCCGGTCGGGTTCGCGGTCGAGTCGCGGCCCTCGAGCCAGCGGTAGCGGACGACGACCGAGTCGATCGTGGAGCGTAGGACCGATGTGAACGCGGTGTACGCCTCGGTGTCGTAGCGGATGAAACCGTCGGCGTCGAAGAACAGGATGCGCTGGGGGGAGCTGCCGGTCCCGCCTTCGAGGTCAGCGTTGGCCCACATGAGTTCGGGACAGGAGCCGAGTTCGGCGCGGGTCCCCTCCGACGCGACGAATCCGCGTCCGCCGTACGCGTCGATGGAGGAGACCGCCCGTGCGACGGTCGCTGCCCCGAGGTCCAGGCACCCGCCCGGACCTGCAGTGACCGGGTGGTCGACGGCCGGGGCGGACTGCGTCGGCGATACGTCGGCGCGAGCCCCGCTCGCCGTCGACTGCGGCTGGTCCGAATCGGATGCTCGATCAGCGTCGCCGCTGTCCCGACAGCCCGTCACCGTCACGACGATGCACGTCGCCACGACGGCAGCGGTCGCGAGCTTCCTCATGGTGTCTCCTTGGTCCGTTGTCACCGGGCCCTTCGAGTTCGGCATGTGAGACGTTAGTCTGCTGGTCGTTCGAACGAAGGACGTCCGGCGGCGCGCCAGCGATCTTACTGGCACGTCTGACGTCGACGTCCACTGTGGTGCCCGATGGCTGCTGGGCCCTCGCACGTGTCCGTCGGCTGTCCGATGGGAGACTAACGGGCCTTCGCTGCCGCCAACAGGCCATTGCCGACGGGAATCACGGCGGGCAGGAAGCGGTCGTCGTCGGCGACGATGGTCGCCGCCTCGCGTGCGGCGAGTGTCCGCGGGTCGGTTGCGTCGCGGTCGGCGATGGTTCCGTCGGCCGAGGCGTTGTTCACCACGAGCAGTCCTCCCGGCCGCAGGATGCGTACCGCTTCGGTGACGAACGCCGGGTACGACATGGGCGGTCCGTCGACGAACACGAGATCGTACGATTCGTCGGCGAGCCGGGTGAGGACGTCGGTCGGTGCACCGTTGATCAAGCGTGTCCGTCCGGGCGCGATCTCCGCGTCGGCGAATGTCTCTCGAGCGGCACGGTGATGCTCGGATTCGGGGTCGATCGTGGTCAGGACGCCGGTCGACGGCATTCCCGCCAGCAGCCAGAGGCTGCTCACGCCAACGCCGGTCCCGATCTCGACGACGTGCTCGGCGTTCGCCGTCCGGGCGAAGAGTGACAGAAGGGCTCCGGTAGCGGGGCTGACGGCGCGCGCGCCGAGCTCTTCGCCGCGCATCCGTGCGGCGGCCATCGCATCGTCTTCGATGATCGCAGCTTCGGCGTAAGCGGCGAGCTGGTCGGTGGTCTGCGAACCAGTCGTGTCAGTCATGTCAACGAGGGTGCCACAGTGGTGCTGACCAGGGCCCGCCCCACGCCGCTCACGACCGATTCCACATCCTGTGGACGTGCTGCCTCACATCCTCAGGGAACACACAGCCCGTTCTGGGGGGTCCCACATTCGAGTGCGAGAGGGTCATAGTCAATGGCTTGGAATATCGATCGCGGCGCTGACGTTGTACCGGGGGACAATGCTCGGTCTGTCCGCGATTTCGCGATGAAAGGAACTGGCACCGCACCGATGACCGTCCCTGACACCACCGAATCGGCCTCGCGTGACTCCTTCCGCGGGACTGCGGGCTTCGATGCGACCGGCGACACCACCCTGATGCCGTCGTGGGACGAGCTCGTCGCCGAGCACGCCGATCGGGTCTACCGCCTCGCTTACCGGCTCTCGGGTAATCAGCATGATGCTGAGGACCTCACCCAGGAGACGTTCATCCGAGTCTTCCGGTCGCTGACCAGCTACAAGCCGGGAACCTTCGAGGGTTGGTTGCACCGCATCACGACCAACCTGTTCCTCGACATGGTTCGTCGTCGCGCCAAGATCCGGATGGAAGCGCTCGAGCCCGTCTACGAGAAGATCCCGACCGACACGCCCGACCCGCAGCAGGCCTATGCGGACGCGAACCTCGGCCAGGAGCTCCAGGAAGCGCTCGACGCATTGGCGCCGGAGTTCCGTGCCGCCGTGGTGCTGTGTGACATCGAAGGCCTCTCGTACGAGGAGGTCGGCGCTACGTTGGGCGTCAAGATGGGTACGGTCCGCAGCCGCATTCACCGTGGTCGGCAGGGGATTCGTGAGTACCTCGCGGCACGTGGGCACACCGACAGCCGCTCGGTCGCCGTCGCCAGTGAGGGCTGATCGCGTAAGCTGGGCCCGACCGATCGCGTTGGGCCGCCGCAGCGGCCGCCGAGTGGAAGGGGCGCCGCCAGTGGGTCTGGGACACCGTTCGTCCGGTCGCCGTTGGGCGCCGGTGAGTTCGTCGATCGTTCCCAATCCTGAACACGCTGCGCGCCACGAGTTCGCGCCCACTGAGCATCTCGCGGTCGAAGCCGTGGTCGCCTATGTCGACAACGAGTTGTCGCCGATGGCCACCTCCCGTGCCGATTCTCATCTGTCGCTGTGTGCGAAGTGTTCTGAAGAGGTCGTCAGTCAGGTCCGTGCACGCTCGCTGCTTCGTGGTGGTGCGCCGATGAGTGCCCCGCCGTCGTTGCTCGGTGAGCTCAGCAAGATTCCCACGCAGGAGATCGACATGCGTGGCGTTGGCCGATCGAATCGCCGGGGCCGCTGACCCGTGGATGATCGAACCCCCACGTCGAGGGACGAAGCTGTCTTCGGACGTCCGGAAGGCGTCACCGGATCGTTCTCGCAGGCACCGACGCCGAGCCGCCCGGAGCCGACTGTTGCTGCGCCAGACCCTGTCTTGAGCGAGGCGTTCAGTCGTCCGGACGGCGAGTCGGAGACGTTGCAGCGCGATCCGTATGCGGTGGCCGTCGACGATGCGCCGCAGGCGCCGGAGGATCCGTGGCGTAGTCCGGAATCCGGCGTCGCATTGGCCGGGCCCGCACTGCACGAAGGCAGCACGCCGGCTCCGGTCGATCCGGGCCCCAAGCTAGGTGTCCGGGACCTCGTGTCGGGCCAACGAGTGCACTGGTGGGCGTTAGCGTCATTGGCGATGGTCGCGATACTCATCGGAGTCTTCGGTGGCCTCGTCGGTCGTTGGACCGCTGAAGTCGCCACCCCATTGAACTCGGACTCGGTGCACTTGAGTGATTCGGGTTCGGACTCGGGCGACGACGGCGACGAGAATTCGGTCACCAAGGTTGCGAACGCGATGGAGAAGGCCGTCGTCATGATCGACGTGCGCACGGCGGGCGGTGGCGCGACGGGTTCGGGTTTCGTGCTCGACAAGCGCGGTTACATCGCGACGAACAATCACGTGGTGTCGATGGCTGCAGCCGACCGAGAGGCGAAACTCGAGGTGGTCCTCTTCGACCGCACCCGTGTTCCGGCTCGTCTGGTCGGGCGCGACCCGAAGACCGACCTCGCCGTCATCAAGGTCGACAATGTTCAGAATCTGACGGTGTCGACTCTGGGCGACTCGTCGAAGGTGAAGATCGGCGAGGACGTCGTCGCATTCGGTTCGCCGTTGGGACTGTCTAAGACAGTGACGACGGGCATCGTGAGCTCGGTTGATCGACCGGTGCCGTTGCGTCCCGACGCGGAGTCGGACACGGACGCGGTGATCAACGCGGTCCAGACGGATGCGGCGATCAACCCCGGTAACTCGGGTGGTCCGTTGGTGGATTCCAAGGCTCACGTGATCGGCGTGAACACGGCAGCGCGGACGTCGAACGGCGGCTCGATCGGTCTGGGCTTCGCGATCCCGATCAATGAGGCCGTCCCGGTCTTCGACTCGCTGATCAAGGACGGCCGGGTCAGTCACCCGACGATCGGCCTGACCGCGGCGACTGTCCGTAACGACAAGGTGTTCGGCGCGCAGGTCCGAGACGTTGCACAGGGCAGTGCGTCCGCTCGCGCCGGTCTGCGTGAGGGCGACGTGGTGACGAGTTACAACGGGCGCGAGATCGAGGGCTCTGACGAGTTGACGGTTGCGGTTCGTACGTCGAAGATCGATGAAGCGGTGAAGTTCACCTACTGGCGTGAAGGACGTACCTTCGACGGTTCGATCACGCCGGTCAGCGACTAGACGGATCGAGCGGGTTCACGGATGTTTAGCAGTATCGGCTGGGGTGAGATCGTGGTGCTGCTTGCTGCGGGTCTGATCATTCTCGGTCCGGAGCGACTGCCCGGCGCGGTGTCGTGGACGTTCCAGTCGATCCGTAAGGTCCGCGACTATGCGACCGGCGCGTCTGGCCAGTTGCGCGACGAGATGGGCACCGACTTCGACCAGTTTCGGGAGCCTATCCAACAGATCAACGAGCTTCGACAGATGAGCCCCCGCAGCGTGGTGACGAAGCACCTTCTAGGCGGCGACTCCTCGTCGGTGGACGACCTCGGCCGCACTGTGCGCGACACCCTCGACATCCAGGGGACGTCGAAGCCGTCTCGCCCTGCGCCCGCCGTCGCCGAACCCTCTGCTCCGACGCCGCCCCCCGCGAAACCCAATCTCTCCAAGCGTTTCCACGACTACACCGACTGGGACGCGACATAATCCGAGCAGTTCAGACCGGCATCTTCCCAATCGTGGCCCGCGTGAAACCGAGCGCCCGGTCGCAGACCTCGGAGATGGGTGGTTGGTTCTGTCCGTAGTGCGTAACCATCGTGATGACTGACGCGCCCCCAGACTGCACGTAAGTGTCGCATTGGTCGCCGGTCGTATAGATGTGGACACCCACTTGTCGGCCGGCGATAGTCTCATCCGGGAGCCATTCGTTGATGCCACCTGATCGCCGAGTCTTTGCGAAGTCGAGACCAGGGGAATTGCCAACGAATTGACTCAGGTTCCATCGATCACCGGTGTCTGTGCTGGTATATCTCCATTTGCAGCCGCGGAGCGTCTGCCCATTCGACCCCGCAGCATCGGCTGCCGATAACGGTTCAACGTTAAGGGCGGCCAGTCCATCATCATCTAACGTCGTGCACGGCTCGTATTTCGTCCCGTCATTGCCGGAGCTCCAACGACGGTCGTGACGTGTATCGAATGGCAGATGATTTCCGTAATCATCGACCTGCCGGATTCCACTTGTCACGGAACTGGTGGCGATTGAATCGTCGGATTTGGTTGTGCAGGCTGCAACTGCGGAAACGATACAGAGGAGCGTGACGTAGCGACGTCCATTTTTCATCTGGGCGGGCTTTGTATCGAAGTGCCGTTCTCTGCGTCTGATTGCTGTAGCCCTCGCTGACAATCTGTTGCGGAGATGGCAAGGCGCTCGGCAGTTGCCGCCAGACCCTTGAGTTGTTTCGTGCCGTGCTCGACCACGGCTCGCAGGCGAGTGAAAAGTACGAGGCCTTCCTCGCAGCCGATACCAAAGTAGTTTGCGCCGACGACCCTACTTAATGCGTCACTCAACTCCTCCAATTCGATCCCGGCGGCACGAGCGGCTGCGATCCTGGCGTACCAGGCAGCGGTCTCGGAGACTACGTCGTTGCTCACTGCGACTCCCTGGGGCTGGGTTGGGCTCCTATTGAGTTAGACGCACCGTAGCGCTGTTCGGTTCCACCGACTCGCCGAATGCGAAGATGTCAGTCGTGCCGGGTGGTGTCGATGCCGAGATTCATGCCTGCGAGGCCGCGCCGTCGGACGGCGAGTTTGTCGGCGATGGAGCGCAGGGCAGAGCCTGAGGCCGAGTCCGGTCGAGACAGGACGACCGGAGTTCCGGCGTCGCCGCCTTCGCGGAGCTCCTGCTCGAGCGGTACCTGGCCGAGGAGTTCGACGGGTGCGCCGACGGCCTTCGTGAGCCGATCGGCGACGATCTGTCCGCCGCCGGAGCCGAACGGCTCCATGCGTGAGCCGTCGGGCAGTTCCATCCACGACATGTTCTCGACGACGCCGAGGATCTTCTGCCGTGTCTGCAACGCGATCGCGCCCGCACGCTCGGCGACTTCGGCTGCGGCCTGCTGCGGGGTTGTGACGACGAGGATCTCGGCACCTGGGATCAGTTGTGCGATCGAGATGGCGACGTCCCCGGTCCCCGGGGGAAGGTCGAGGAGAAGAACGTCCAGGTCACCCCAGTAGACGTCGGCCAAGAACTGCTGAAGCGCACGGTGCAGCATGGGTCCACGCCAGGTGACGGGGGTGTTCCCATCGGTGAACTGGCCGATCGAGATGAATCGCACGCCGTGGCTCTGCGGCGGCATGATCATCGACTCGACTTGGGTCGGCTTCGCGTCGCTGCCGAGCATGCGGGGAACGCTGTGTCCATAGATATCGGCGTCGAGCACGCCGACCGAGAGTCCGCGCTCGGCGAGCGCGGTGGCCAGGTTGACAGTGACGCTCGACTTTCCGACACCGCCCTTACCCGACGCGATCGCGTACACGCGGGTCAGGTTGCCGGGTTTGGCGAATGGGATCTCGGGCTCGGCGCGGTCGCCGCGCAGCTTCTTGCGGAGCGCGGTGCGCTGCTCGTCGTCCATCACGTCGAGTTCCACGCGGACGGAACCGACGCCCGGGACATCGGACACCGCGGTGGACACTCGTTGCGAGATCTCGGTCTGCATAGGACAACCGGACGTCGTCAGGAAGATGCCGACATCGATGGTTCCGTCGTCGGCGATCGCTACCGATTTCACCATCCCCAGGTCGGTGATCGGCTTGCCGATCTCCGGATCGGCGACCTTGCTGAGCGCTGAACGTACGTCGGCTTCGGTAGGAGTACTCACAGACTTCACTCTAGTCAGTGGTACCGGGCCGCTGGGATCGGCCTCGCCTCAGGGCGCCGGGAGTACGGGCGGCGGCGGCAGGCAGATCGGACCGAGGCACTGCGGCTTCGGTGTCGGCTTCGGCTTTGTGCTCGACGACGGGGGAGTCGACGGCTTCTTCGTCGACGGCTTGCTGGGCTTGGACGATTTCGACGGCTTGTCGCGATCCTTGTCGCGGTCCTTCTTCTTGTCCGGCTTCTCGTCGTCCTTCGGCGGTGTCGACATCTCCGGGATCGGCGAGGTCGGCATCACACCCGAAGCGTAGGCCGCAGCCCAGCCCAGAACGTTGTTGGCGTACGCGACGGAATGGTTGTAACGCATAACCGCGGCGACCTTGTTGGACGACGACATGATGTCGGTGACGCCGGAGCACAGGTACCGGCCCGCGGAGAAGGTGGCGTCGAACACGTTGTCCGGATTGGCTTTTCCGTCACCGTTGGCGTCCGAACCCCAGCTCTTCCACGTGCTCGGAATGAACTGCATCGGCCCCATCGCGCGGTCGTGGCCGTGGTCGCCGTCGAGGTCGCCGCCGTCGGAGTCGGTGATCACTGCATTGCCTGCGAGCGAGCCGTCGAGGACTGGGCCACGGATGTCGGTGAGTGTGTTGCCATAGCGGTCGACGTTGCCGTCGCCTGCATGCCCAGACTCGATGCGGCCGATGCCTGCCAGCAAGAACCACGGAAGTTTGCACTGCGGCGACTCCGCGGCGACGCGGGTGGCGGCCAGCTTGTAGGCCTTGAGCATTATCCCTGGGATGCCGAGCGGTCCGGACGGCAGGTTCGCGGCGATCCGGAACTGAGCCACCGAGTCGGGATCGTCGACGTCAGGGCTGGACGGTGGTGCGAACCCCAGCAGCTCGCCGCTCTGTGACGGGACGACCTGCGTCACGTCGTCGACCGCGACGACGGCGGAGTCGCTGGAAGCCAAGAACGAGGGACCGATGTTCGCCGGGCCTTGCGCGGACGTCACCGACGTCGCACCAGCAGACATACCGCCCAGTAGGACCGCACCGACGGCTACTGTGCCCACCCCAACGGCGACGGTGCGTCGTGGCACGTGCGCCTGTCCCGGGCTGTGCCGAAAACTCATCCCCATATGTGCGAACTCCAGTCGAGCGTCAATCGCGCGGTCCGTGGGTGTATGTCCTTTTCCACCCCCGCGGCTGGCTGTGAGCAAGCATACAGGGTGCTCAGTCCTGTTTCATACCGGATTGGTCCGATGGGTCATCAGACGGGTCGTCCCGCAGCTTCGCGGCGACTCGTTCGGCGACTTCTTCGACGGCGTCCTCGAGTTCGCGGCGGAGATAGTCGCGGGTCACGGTATCGCCGACCGCAATTCGGACTGCGGCGAGTTCGCGCGCGAGGAACTCGGTGTCGTCCTTGGTCTGGGCTGCGCGACGCCGGTCCTCGTCAAGCGAGATCCGGTCGCGGTTCTCCTGACGGTTCTGCGCCAGGAGAATCAACGGAGCCGCGTAAGCGGCCTGCGTGGAGAACGCGAGATTGAGCAGGATGAACGGGTACGGATCCCATTCGAACGCGAACACGCCGATGTTGAAGAAGATCCAGACGATGACGATGATCGTCTGAATGGCGAGATAGCGGCCGGTGCCGAGGAAGCGGGCGACGCGTTCGCTGTAGACGCCGACGACATCGGAGTCGAGATTGAATTGGAACCGGCGCCGACTGTCGGCTGGGGTGTCGAGGTGGCGCGGGCTCACAGGACCTGCCCTTCCGGATCGTTCTCGCGCCAGTCGCGCGGCAGCAGTGCGTCTAACAAGTCGTCGACCTGAACCGCGCCCAACAAGTGGGCGGCGTCGTCGACGACGGGCGCGCACACGAGGTTGTAGGTGGCGAAGAATCGGGTCATCGTCTCCAACGAGTCATCAGGATGCAGGCGGGGCATCTCCGAGTCGAGGATGCCGCCGACGAGATCGGCGGGCGGCTCCCGGAGCAACCGTTGGATGTGCACCGCCCCGAGGAACTTTCCGGTCGGTGTGTTGGTCGGGGGGCGGACGACGAAGACCATGCTGGCGCCAGCCGAGTTGATGTCGGGGTCACGAATGCGAGCGAGCGCTTCGGAGACGTTGGCGTTCGCGGTCAGAATCAGTGGCTCGGGCGTCATCACACCGCCCGCGGTGTCGGGCGAGTGCAGCAGCAGTCGGCGGACCGACTCTGACTCTTCGGGATCCATGCGGGCCAGGAGAGCCTCGGCTTCGGACGCTGGGAGTTCGGCGACGAGGTCGGCGACGTCGTCGGGATCCATCGCCTCGAGCACATCGCCTGCGCGTTCTGGCTTCAGGCTGGCGAGCACGTCGCTCTGATCGTCGGTCGGCAGCTCCTGCAGGATGTCTGCGAGTCGCTCGTTGTCGAGGGCCGCGGCGATCTCGTTGCGTCGCTTGTCGGGGAGCTCACGTAAGGCATTGGCGACGTCGGCCGGGCGCATCGTCTCGAACTGAGCGAGGGCACGTTCGACGCCTTGTCCGATGCGAGCCAGTTCAAGGCGATTCATGCCGACGATGTGCCGCCAGTCGACGACCATCGTCTCGCCGCGCCTGCGCAGTCCCTTTCGTGTCGGACGGAGCGCGACGCGACTGACCATCCAGTCGCGGTTCCGATTCCGCTCGATCCCGATGTCGACGACAGTCAGATCCGCACCGTGCAGCTCCGGGTAATCGGGGTCGTCGGTGCGGACCATGCTGTCGAGGACCTGGCCGATCGCAAGCGCCTCATTGGGTCGCAAACTGAGCTTTCGTAGGTTGACATGCCCGGTGGTGAGAGTGACGGCGTCCGGCTCAATGCTCGTCACCCGGAGCATCGGCACAAAGATGCGCCGTCGCGTCGTCAACTCGACGGCGAGACCGAGGGCGCGCGGTTGCTGGCCGGGTAGGTGCATCGAGATGACGACGTCGCGTACACGGCCGATCGACTCACCGTCCGGACCGAGGACTGCAAGGCCGACTAGTCTGGCCACATAGACCTTCTGGGCAGGCGTCATACATATAAGGGTAAAAGACGCAGCGCAGAAGTGAGTGCACGGACGTTTGTGACAGGAGTGAAGCCATGACGAACCCGATGCGACAGACGCCGGGACTGCCGACGCCTCCGAAAGGGTGGCCGGTCGGCTCGTACGACACGTACGCGCAGGCGCAGCGCGCGGTCGACCACCTCTCGGACAACCACTTCCACGTTGAGAACCTGACGATCGTCGGCGTGGACCTGATGCAGGTGGAGCGAGTTCTCGGACGGTTGACCTGGGGCAAGGTGATCGGTGGAGGCGTCGTGTCCGGCGCGTGGCTCGGACTGTTTCTCGGCGCGCTGATCAGCTTCTTCTCGTCGGACAACCCGTGGGTGCCGATCGTGTACGGCGTGATCGCGGGCATGGTGTTCGGCCTGATCTCGGCGGCGATCCCGTACGCGGCGAGCCGTGGGCAGCGCGATTTCACATCGTCCATGCAGTTGGTGGCCGGGCGTTACGACGTGCTGTGCGATCCGAAGACCGCCGAGCAGGCGCGTGACATGTTGGCCAGACTCGCCATCTGAGAAAAGCGCGGCTCAGGACACGTACGCATGGGATGTGCGATGTGTCACTCGCGGGTGCGATACCCTACTCGCACATCGGCTTTCATAGCCGATTCTCAGGGTAGGAGGCTTGGCGGGAATGCGACCAGAGGAATCCTCCGGCGACGGGATCGGTGCTAGTCCACCGCGTCGACGCCGGCTATGGACGAAGTTGGCGATCGCGGGCGTCGCGACAGCGGTCGCCGCGCCGATGCTCACCGCGTGCGGTTCGGACTACGACGAGGGCGTCATCAACATGTACGCGGCTGCCGACGGCTTCGACTACATCAGCGAAGTGGCGCAGCGGTGCAGCGACGACTCTAACGGCGAGTACCGCATCGCGATGAACATGCTCCCGAAGGAAGCCGACATGCAGCGCCTCCAATTGGCGCGACGTCTCGCGGGCAATGACGCAGGTCTGGATCTGATGGCGATGGACGTCGTCTGGACCGCGGAGTTCGCCGACGCCGGGTGGGTGGTACGCGTCCCGGACGATCTCGCGGCGAAGACCAGGCAGACCAATCTTCCGGGCCCGCTGGCGACCGCCGAATGGGAGCGCGAGGACGACGCAGGCAAGAGCCTCTATGCGATTCCGCTGTGGGCTAACAGTCAGATGCTCTGGTACCGCCCGGACCTGATGAAGGACACCATCGACACCACGAAGGCTCCGACGACGTGGCAGGGGATGCTCGACGACGCCGCGAAGATCAAGGACGCTGGCGGACCGGCCGCAATTCTGTTGCAGGCCAAGCAGTATGAGGGTCTCATGGTGTGGTTCAACTCGCTTCTGCAGTCTGCGGGCGGCGAGATACTTGACCCAGACGATCCGACCAAGGTCACCTTGACCGACACTCCGGAGCACCGCGCGGCGACGGTCGAGGCGCTGACGGTGATGCGCAGGGTGGCGACCGCGCCCGGCGCTGACCCGTCGATCTCCAACTCCGACGAGGGCACTGCTCGCACGGATATGGAGGCGGGCAAGGGCGCCTTCGAGATCAACTGGCCGTTCGTTTTCGCGGGCATCAAGGAGAACGGGGCGGCGGGCGAGGCCAAGATCATGGGAGACTCGCTGACCCAGTTCAAGGAGATCATCGACGCCACCGCCGACGACCCGACCGATCCGCGGATTGCGAAGGTCAACGACGCGACGCGTAAGAATTTCAGTTTCGCCGCGTACCCGGGCATCGCTGGCGCAGGCACGGCCAAGTCGACCCCCGGTGGCTTCAACGTCGGCGTCGCGTCGACGTCCAAGCAGCAGGATCTGTCGTTCAAGGCGGCGTCGTGCCTCACCGATGCGCAGGCGCAGAAGGTGTACGCGGTGCGCGGCGGAACCCCGCCGACAATCGAGTCGCTGTACAACGACGCCGAGTTCCAACTCGCGTATCCGATGTACGAGATCGTCCGGCGTCAGCTCGACGAGGGCGCGGCACCGCGCCCGGCCACTCCTCGCTATCAGGACATGTCCACGGCGATCACCGCGACGCTCAGTCCGGTGGGCCAGTGGGATCCCGAGAGTAAGGCCGACGAGCTCGCTCGCGTCTCGCAGGACGCCATCGACGGGGAGGGGATCGTCCCGTGACCAGTGATGACAACAACGACGAGACGAACCGGGACCAACCGGCCAACTCCGGTGGCCTGACGCCGCACGGCGAGGGGCCGGATATGAAACCCGGCCGTCACGCGCGTCCCGAGGATCGCGCTCCCGAGCGGCCCGTCGAGCAGACCGGCCCCGTCCCGACCGTTCACTCGGATATGTGGGTGGCGCCCGGCAGTGAGCCGACGCGTCCGACGGCGACCGGACATCAGTCGCGAACCGTCGTCCCGAAGCCTCAGGAGCCACAGGAGCAGGCGGCGCAGCCGTCTGCGGAGTCGATCGTGCCGCCGCGTAATCCGGCGCAGGAGCGTCGACCGGCACCCGCTCAGCCGGGGACCGCAATGGCGATGTCGGACATTCTCGAGGACGACCGGCGTGCCGAGCCTGCGACCCAGGCGAAGGGTGCGCAGGCGGTCGGCGCGAGGGCGGCGGGCGCGACGAAGAAGGGGGTCAAGAGCGGCCGCCGGTCGTCTGAGCGACGTCTGGCCCTGCTCCTCGCAGGCCCCGCCGCGCTGGTGATGCTCCTCGTGACCGGTTACCCGATCATCTACTCGTTCTGGTTGTCGCTGACCAACGAGAACCTGCGCGAGCCGGGCTCGGGCGAGTTCGTCGGACTCAGCAACTACGGCACCGTCCTCGGCAGCGGCTACTGGTGGACGGCCCTGTGGGTGACGCTCTACATCACGGTGATCTCGGTGATCATCGAGCTCGTCATCGGCATGGCGATAGCGCTCGTCATGCATCGCGCGATGTTCGGCAGGGGACTGGTCCGCACCGTGGTCCTGATCCCGTACGGCATCGTGACGGTCGCGGCGGCCATCTCATGGAAGTATGCGTGGACGCCGGACACCGGCTACCTCGTCGATCTACTGCCCGACGGTTCGACGCCGTTGACCAGTCAGATGCCCGCGTTGGCGGTGATCATCCTCGCCGAGGTATGGAAGACGACGCCGTTTATGGCGCTGCTGCTGCTCGCCGGTTTGGCGTTGGTGCCAGACGATCTACTCAAGGCCGCGCAGATGGACGGCGCGGGCGCGTGGACCCGCCTGTTCAAGGTGATCTTGCCGTTGATGAAGCCGGCGATCCTCGTCGCGCTGCTGTTCCGCACGCTCGACGCCTTCCGTGTGTTCGACAACATCTACGTTCTGACCTCGGGGAACCACGACACCGGATCGGTGTCGATGCTCGGGTACAACAACCTGTTCAAAGCGTTCAACCTGGGCACGGGATCGGCGATCAGCGTCTTGATCTTCCTGTGCGTCGCGGTGATCGCGATCGTGTTCATCAAGGGATTCGGCGCCTCGGCGCCCGGTTCCGACGACGAGGGGAGGTAGCGGGAGAATGACTGCTCTCAATCGTCGCCGCGCCGGATGGCTGATCGCGAACACCCTGGTGGTGCTCTACGCGATCATTCCGCTGTGGTGGATCATCAGCCTGTCGTTCAAGAGTCCGGGCACCGTCACCGACGGCAACTTCATCCCGAACTCCTGGACGCTAGAGAACTACCGGAGCATCTTCGACACCGGGTTCTTCACCTCGGGTCTCATCAACTCGATCGGCATCGGCCTCATCGCCACTGTCATCGCAGTGGTACTCGGCACGATGGCGGCATACGCCATCGCGCGACTGGAATTCCCCGGCAAGAAGCTGCTCGTGGGCGCGGCCCTGCTGATCGCGATGTTCCCGCAGATCTCGCTGGTGACCCCGCTGTTCAACATCGAACGCAGCATCGGCCTGTTCGACACCTGGCCCGGCCTGATCATCCCGTACGTGGCGTTCGCGTTGCCGTTGGCGATCTACATTCAGTCGGCATTCTTCCGCGAGATCCCGTGGGAACTGGAGAAGGCAGCGCAGATGGACGGCGCGTCGCCCGGTCAGGCGTTCCGCCGCGTGATCCTGCCGCTCGCGGCTCCGGGCGTGGTCACTGCCGCGATCCTCGTGTTCGTCTTCGCCTGGAACGATCTGCTTCTGGCCCTGTCGTTGACGTCGACGGAACGGGCGCAGACGGCTCCGGTCGCGATCGCCAACTTCACCGGCGTCAGTCAGTTCGAGGAACCGACCGGTGCCATTGCGGCAGCAGCCGTCGTCATCACCATTCCGATCATCATCTTCGTACTCTTCTTCCAACGCCGTATCGTGGCCGGGCTCACCTCCGGCGCCGTGAAGGGATAACCCATGGCCGACATCGTTCTGGACAACATCTCCAAGCAGTACCCGGACGGCTCGACGGCCGTACACGGCATCGACCTGAAGATCGCCGACGGCGAGTTCATCATCCTGGTCGGACCGTCGGGCTGCGGTAAGTCGACGACGCTCAACATGATCGCCGGGCTCGAGGACATCACCGACGGCGAACTGCGTATCGGCGGTACCAGGGTCAACGAGACCGCTCCGAAGGACCGCGACATCGCGATGGTCTTCCAGAGCTACGCGCTGTACCCGCATATGACGGTGCGCGAGAACATCGCGTTCCCGCTCACACTCGCGAAGACACCGAAGGCCGAGATCGCGTCGAAGGTCGACGAGGCGTCACGCATCCTCGACCTCGACGAGCACCTCGACCGCAAGCCGGCCAATCTTTCCGGCGGACAGCGTCAGCGCGTCGCGATGGGCCGCGCGATCGTCCGCTCGCCCAAGGCGTTCCTGATGGACGAACCGCTGTCGAACCTCGACGCGAAACTGCGTGTACAGATGCGCACCGAGATCGCGAGCCTGCAGGCGCGACTGGGCACCACCACCGTGTACGTCACGCACGACCAGACCGAGGCGATGACCCTCGGCGATCGTGTGGTCGTCATGAGGGCGGGACACGTCCAGCAGGTCGGGTCGCCGCAGGAGCTGTACGACTACCCGGTCAACCTGTTCGTGGCAGGGTTCATCGGGTCACCGTCGATGAACTTCATTCCGGGCCGTCTGACCGGGAACGGTGTCGACACTCCGATCGGGCACATCGAACTCGGGGACTACAACGAGGTCGCCGGGCGTGCCCAGAAGGCGGGAAGCAAGGGCGACGTGCTGTTGGGCATCCGACCCGAGCATCTCGTCGACTCCTCGCTGACCCACCCGGCCGAACTCGAGCAGTTCCTGACATTCGACGTCGACGTCGACCTCGTCGAGTCGATGGGGTCGGACAAGTACGTGTACTTCGGTCTGAGCGCACCGGATACGGCGAACAAGGTGCTCAATCAGCTCGCCGAGGACCTCGGTTCGACCACCGCGGGCGGCCAGAAGGTCGCGCGTCTGACGCCGTACACCGATGTCCGGCGCGGTGGGAACCTGACGCTCGCGATGAACACGAAGCGGCTGCACGTGTTCGACACGGAGAGTGGGCTCTCGCTCCGCTGAGGTCCGCGCCGACACGTCTGGGTCGGTCGCTCCGTGATTGACTGGTCGAGTGAGTTCAACGTCGGGATCGATCGCCGGTCTGGTGGTCAAGCACGTGTCGGGTGTCGTCGGGTCCGTACCTCAGCGAGCGTCGGTGACCTTCCTCGGGCTTGAGCCGATCGAGGTTCTCCGCTTCGTCGACGGGGACGACCTCGTGTTCGCGACGGTCGGTTGTTCCCGGCACCCGATGCACGACCCCAACGATCTCGCACCGGACCCGGACCGCGGGCCGCGTGCCGAAGCGGTCGTCCGCATGCGTGCGGTGTCCGCGCTCCCCGGGCTGCACAAGTCGCTGGCGACGCTCGCGGCCGCGCCCGCGGTTGAAGGCCTCATCCTCGGCGAGGACTCGCTCGTCGATCTCCAGGAGCCGCTGTGGGCCGGCGCGATCTGTTCGGCGTTTCTGCTGACCGGCGACACTGAAATCGCCGATCTGTCGCTCGACGAACCCGCCGATCCGGTCCACTTCTTGCGGGCCGTCCCGATCACCGCGAACGAAGCAGCCTGGGTCCGTCTGAAGGGGGCCGACGCCCTGCGCGAAGCCTGGACCGAGGCGGGCGTCGACATCGCCGATCCGACGCGTTCGGCGGTCACCCCGGGCTGAGGTCGACCTCGCGCCGTCGGCCGTCGAGCCCCTACAACCAGTGGTTGCGGCGCAGAGTGCGCCAGAGGACGGTGCAGATACACGCCATGATGAGCAGCAGGACCGGATAGCTGTAGGCCCAGTGGGTTTCGGGCATGTGGTCGAAGTTCATGCCGTAGATGCCTGCGATCGCAGTGGGAACGGCGGCGATAGCGGCCCACGACGAGATCTTGCGCATGTCGGTGTTCTGTTGGATCGAGACCTTCGTCGCGGCAGCGTTGAGGAGCGTCGTGAGACGTTCGTCGTACTCGGCGACCAGATCGATCGTCTGCGTCAGATGATCTGCGACGTCCCGGAAGTGCCTGCGGATCTCCTTGCCGTTGGACGACACCTGAGTCTCGAAATGGATGGGCGCGGCGTCCACCGCCGACTTGTTGCCGGAGAGCCGCGCCAATGGCACTGCGAGCGGATTCAGGGCGCGCTGCAGTTCGAGTACCTCACGTTTGAACAGATAAACTACGTCGATGTCGACGTCGTTGTGCTTCGCGGAGAAGACTCGCTCCTCGATCTCGTCGACGTCGGACTCCATCTCCGAGACCACCGCGAGATAGCTGTCGACGACACGGTCGGCGACGGCGTGGACGACGGCTGCGGGGCCGAGACCGAGTTGATCGGTCATGTGCTCGAGCCGCTGGCGGACCCCGGCCAGGTGTGTGTGGTCGCCGTGACGGACCGTGATGACGAAGTCGCTGCCCGCGAGCACCATGATCTCGCCGGTCTCGACGATGTCGTTGGCCACCTCGAGGGAATCGTGGTCGACGTAGCTGATGGTCCGCAGCACGAGGAAGACTGTGTCGTCGTACAGTTCGAGTTTCGGTCGCTGATGAGCGTGGACCGCGTCCTCGACCATCAACGGGTGTAGGCCGAACGCTTCGGCGACGTTGTTCATCTGCCGCTCGTCGGGGTGGTGCAGGCCGAGCCAGACGAAGCCCTCACCGGACTCCCGGACCTGCCGGAGGGCTCTTCGGAAGTCGTTCGAGTTCTGCTGGCGTACGCCGCCGACGTAGACACCGCAGTCGACGACGGCTCGTGCTGCAGGCACCGGAGGGGTGCGCGGATCCGCGGGGGTTCGACCCGATCCTCGGTTTCCCGGCTGCAACATACGCGGAATGGACGGCATTGTCTTGATGCTACCGGTGGTGCGGGGTCGATGATCGCGTCCGGACAGACAGGATCGGTGGTGCGGTGACCGGCGTCGACTACCGTTGCATCGTGATGGGCATTCAACAGCGGTTCACAGCGGGACGATTCACGGCGGCAGTCGCGGCGGCGGTCATGGCGGTCTCATTGACAGCATGCAGCGATGATGATCCTGCGCTGACCGTCGGACACGACGCGTCGGTCGAGTCGCGGACTGCGGCCGCGGTCTACGCGGGCGCGCTGGCGCGCACCGGTATCGCGGTCCAGACGAATTCCGACTCGGCGTCGCAGGGAGAGCTACTCGACCAGGTCGCGTCGGGTGAGCTCGGCCTGTTCCCCTCGTTCACAGGGGATCTGCTGGTTCAGTTGACTCCGGCGCCAAAGGCCCTGACGGCGCAGGACGTGCTCGCCGACGTCAACCGGTCGCTGCCCCAACAGGTGTCGATCGGCGACCCGTCGCTCGTGTCGGACCGGTGGCAGGTCCTCGCGCAGCAAAAGGCGATCGAAGACGCAGGCGCCGAGAAGCTCGCCGATTGCGGGCGACTCCCCGCCGGGTTGCCGCTGCTGGTGACCCGAGACCCCGGGAAGTCGGTTCTCGACGCGGTCGCCGCCTGTCACCACGGCCCGGTGCAGACGGTCGCGACGACCGACGAACTCGTGTCGAGGGTTCGCAGCGGTGACGCGCTCGCGTTGACCACGGCACTCGACTCCGCCTCGGTCGAAGACCTGACCGGGGTGCAGACGCTGCAGTCCGAAGGCGCGCCGATCGCGCAGCAGCTCGTTCCCGTGTTCGCGAGTGGGCAGATGGAGAAGCCCCAGCTCAAGGCTCTCAGCCGGGTCGCGGGCGAATTGACGACAGCGGACCTCGCGCAGATGGTGCGCGAGGTCCGAGGCGGTGCCGATCCGCGTACCGTCGCCCGACAGTGGTTGTCGACGAACGGCGTGTGACGGGGTCTTGACTCGGTCGAGTTCTATGAGTGCTCGACTCCGGCAAAACTACGTGACTGTCCAGAACTACTTGACTGTCCAGAACTACTTGGCGAGCTTCTTCATCGCCCAGCCGGTGACGTGAGCGCTGATGCCCTGATACTTGGACGCCACCAGTCGTACGGACAGATCCAGGATCTTCGCGTCGGCGCCGACGAGGACGCGTGCGTGCTCGCGTTCGACGGCCTTGATGATGATCTCTGCAGCCTTCTCCGACGTCGTGTTCGCCAGATACTTGTCGAACAGGGCCGCGGTGGCCTTCGCGTCGTGGTCGCCGGACGTCGTCGCGTTGCGGGCGATCGCCGTCTTGATCCCGCCCGGATGCACACACGTCACCTTGACCGGATGGCCGGCGATGATCATTTCCTGGTTGAGCGCCTCGGTGAAGCCCCGGACCGCGAACTTCGCCGAGTTGTAGGCCGCCTGACCGGGTTCGGCGAGGATGCCGAACAACGACGACGTGTTGACGATGTGGCCGTCGCCGGACGCGATGATGTACGGCAGGAACGCCTTGGTCCCGTTCACCACGCCCCAGTAGTCGACGTCCATCACACGCTCGATGTCCTTGAACTCGGTGTGCTCCACTTCGCCATGGTGCGCGATGCCCGCGTTGTTGAAGACCGCGTTGACCGTTCCGTAGTGCGCGGCGACGGTGTCGGCGTACTCGAGGAAGGCCTCGCGTTCAGCGACATTCAGGATCTGAGAATGAACCTGCGCTCCGGTCTGCGTCACCAGACGCTCGGTCTCGGCGAGACCGTCGGGATTCATGTCCGAGATCGCGAGTTTCGCGCCGCGTCGTCCCAGCTGGACGGCGAGGTCGCGGCCCATGCCCGAACCTGCGCCGGTGATGACGATGACCTTGTTACGGAAGTCTTTCACTGGTGTCCTCGTGTTTCGTCGGTGGTTGATGCTGTGCTGAGAAGGTCAGGCGCCGGTCGCGGAGGCCAAGTCGGTCGACTCGACGCGCGGTGTCACGTCGTACGCCGCCACGTCGAACTCACGGGTGTTGTTGCGGAAGGTGAACGTGAAGCCCGGCCACAAGGAGGTGATCTTGCCGTTCACGTCTTTGTACCAGGACGCGCAGCCGCCGGTCTCCCACACACTGTTGCGCAGTGCGTGCTGCAATTTGTCGTTGTAGCGGTCCTGCGCTTCGCGCTTCACCTCGGTGCGGCCGATCCCGGCCTCGCGCGTCTTGCGGACGTAGTCGACCAGATAATTGAGTTGGGACTCGATCATGTACACCATCGAGGTGTGGCCGAGGCCGGTCGACGGTCCGACGAGCAACATCAGGTTCGGGAAGCCGTGGACGAACGAGCCCTTGTACGCCTGCATGCCGCCAGTCGCCCAGACGTCGGCGAGACTCTTGCCGGCGACGCCGCGGATGGTCTCGAAGGCGGGGGAGTCGGTGACATGGAATCCGGTCGCGACCACGATCACGTCGACATCGCGCGCAGTGCCGCTCGCGGTGACGACGCCGGTCTCGGTGATCTCGGCGATCGGGTCGGTCACCAGGTCGACGTTCGCCCGGTCGAGGGTCGGGTACCACTCGTTCGACTTCAGGATGCGCTTGCAGCCGACAGCGAACGTCGGGGTCACGGCCTTACGGAGTTCCGGGTCGCGGATACCGCGGAAGATATTGCCTCGGCAGATCGCCTCGACGGGCTTGAGCGCCTTCGGTGCGAACGTCATACCGGCGGCGACTGCCTCGTTGGCGGTGTAGATAGTGCCGCGGATCAGGTTCTGCAGTCCGGGCACGTTCTTGAATGCCCAGTTCTCGGCGGCGAGGTAGGGGCGCTCGTTACGCGGGATGATCCACGGCGCGGTGCGCTGGTACACATCCAGGTGGCCGACCACCTTGCCGAGTTCGGGCACCACCTGGATGGCCGATGCGCCGGTGCCGATGACGGCGACTCGCTTACCCGTGAAATCGAAGTCTGTGTCCCACCTCGCGGTGTGGACGATGGTGCCGTCGAAACCGTCGATTCCCTTGATGTCGGGGAGGTTCGGCTCGCATAGCGGGCCGATGCCTCCGACGACCGTGCGGGCGCGAACGGTCACGGGCGTGCCGTCGCGCTCGGCGTGGATCGTCCAGCGCGCCTCGTCGTCGTCCCAGTCGGCGCTGACGACGTCGGTGTGAAACCAGGTCCGTTCGGCGATGCGGTGCTCGTCGGCAACGGCGTTGATGTAGCGGTGGATCTCGGGCTGATGGGAGTATGACCGACTCCAGTCGGGGTTCTGCGCGAACGAGTAGGAGTACAGATGCGACGGGACATCGCACGCCGCGCCCGGGTACACGTTGTCTCGCCAGGTTCCACCGAAGTCGGAGCCGCGATCGAGGACGACGTAGTCGTCTTCGCCTGCTTGGGCCAGTTTGATGGCCGCGCCGAGGCCCGAGAACCCGGCGCCGATGATCGCGATCTCTACATCATGCGTTGTCATGGTCTCCACAATAAGGCGTTGTTGAATGCGAGTCAATAGACAATTGAACCTGAGTCAATAGTGACTTACTGTGGACATATGACAGCTTCGAGAACACGGATGAGTCCGGGCGCACGGCGTCGTCAGCTCATCGACCTCGGCATCGCGATGGCGGGAGAGCGTCCGCTGGAGTCGATCACCATCGAAGCCGTAGCCGAAGCCGCAGGAGTGTCCAAGGGACTGATCTTTCACTACTTTGAGTCGAAGGCCGACTTCCATCTGCAGGTGGTCAGCGAACAGGCCCAGGGGATGCTCGATCGAACTGCGCCGAGGGAGGACGTCACCGACGTACTGGAAGTCTTGCACTCGTCGGTCACCGCCTATGTGGACTATGTGTCCGAGAAGGGGCACGCCTTCATCGGGGTCATCCGGGGAGCGGCCAGCGCAGATCCCGACATCCGCGAGGTAGCCGACCGAACGCGCGCGGTGATGTCCGAACGCATACTCGAGCGTGCGCCCGAGATGGGGATGGAACGTTCGCGGTCGACGGAGGTCGCAGTCGCAGGGTGGATGGCCTTCGTCGAGGAGACCCTCGTCCGCTGGCTTGCCGACCCGGTCATGACGCGCGAACAGTTGATCGAGGTCCTCGTCGCTGCGCTGCCGGTGCTGGCGCGCCTGGTCGGCGACACTGTTGCCGGAGCACCGTGATCATGTGACACGGCGCCTGCCGCTGCCGTCCGAACAGACGAAGAGCCCGGACCCTCCGTAGGGGGTCCGGGCTCAGTTCGTCGTTCGGCCTACTCGAATGAGGTGTCGATGATCTCGGCCTGCTCGACGGCGTGGACCTTGCTCATCCCCGACGACGGTGCCGACATCGGGCGCCGCGAGATGCGACGCAGGCCCTGCAGTGCCGGAACCAACTCGGGTAACCACAGGCCGAGGAACGGCCACGGACCCTGGTTGGCCGGTTCTTCCTGGACCCACGCGAAGTCGGTCGCGTTCGGGTACTGCTCGAGTGTGCGTGCCAGCCTACGGTGCGGCACCGGGTACAACTGCTCGACGCGGATGATCGCGACGTCGTCACGGCTGTCCTTCTCCTGCCGGGCGGCCAACTCGTAGTAGAGCTTGCCGCTGACGAGCCGAACGCGCTTGACGGCGTTGCGGTCGGCACCGTTCTTCTGGAACCGCGGATCGTCGATCACCGACTGGAACTTGCCGTCGGTGAAGTCTTCGATCGGAGAGACCGCAGCCTTGTTGCGCAGCATCGACTTCGGCGTGAACACGACCAGCGGACGGCTGATGCCGTCGTGGACGTGACGACGCAGGAGGTGGAAGTAGCTGGCAGGTGTCGACGGCAGCGCGACCGTCATCGAGCCTTCGGCGCACAACTGCAGGAAGCGCTCGATACGGCCCGACGTGTGGTCGGGGCCTTGACCCTCGTGACCGTGCGGCAGCAGCAGGACGACGTCGCTGCGCTGTCCCCACTTGGCTTCACCGGAGCTGATGAACTCATCGATGATCGACTGCGCACCGTTCACGAAGTCGCCGAACTGCGCCTCCCAGAGGACGAGCGCGTCCGGGTTCGCGACGGCGTAACCGTATTCGAAGCCGAGGACCGCGAACTCCGAGAGCGGCGAGTCGTACGCGAGGAAACGGCCGCTCGCGTCATCGCCGAGATGGTTCAACGGTGTGTACTCCGAACCGTTCTCCCGGTCGATGAGCACCGAGTGCCGCTGAGTGAAGGTGCCGCGGCGCGAGTCCTGTCCCGACAGTCGGACAGTGGTGCCCTCCTGTACGAGTGACCCGAACGCCATCAGTTCGGCGAACGACCAGTCGACGTCGCCGCTGGTCGTCATCTCGTTGCGACGTTTGATGACCGGCTTGACGCGCGGGTGCGCGGTGAAGCCCTCCGGGAGGTTGACGAACGCGTCGCCGATCTCCTTGAGACGGTCCTGCGGGACGGCCGTGACGAGCTTGGTGCGAAGCGTCTGCTCGCCCTCGACCGACGGGGACGCCTCAGGGGTGAATCGACTGAGTTCCTTGACCTCGACGAAGACGCGCTCCAGCTGTCCCTGGTAGTCGCGCAGGGCGTCCTCGGCCTCCTTGGTGGAGATGTCGCCACGACCGATCAGTGATTCGGTGTAGCTCTTACGGACGCTGCGGATGTTTTCGATGACGTCGTACATCGCCGGCTGCGTCATCGACGGGTCGTCGCCCTCGTTGTGGCCGCGGCGGCGGTAGCAGACCAAGTCGATCACGACGTCGCGGTTGAACGCCTCGCGGTAGTCGACGGCCAGCTTGGCCGCCCACACGCAGGCCTCCGGGTCGTCACCGTTGACGTGCAGGACCGGCGCGCCGATCATCTTGGCGACGTCGGTGCAGTACTGCGTCGACCGCGAGTACTCCGGTGCGGTGGTGAAGCCGACCTGGTTGTTCACCACGATGTGCACGGTGCCGCCTGTGCGGTAGCCGTGCAGCATCGACAGGTTGAGGGTCTCGGCGACAACGCCCTGGCCCGCGAACGACGCATCGCCGTGCAACATCAGCGGCAGGATCTTGAACTGCTGCGACTCGTCGAGCATGTCCTGCTTGGCGCGGACGATGCCCTCGAGCACCGGGTCGACGGCTTCGAGGTGGCTCGGGTTAGCGGTCAGCGAGACGTTGATCTCGTTGTCCCCGAACATCTGGTAGTAGGTGCCTTCGGCGCCCAAGTGGTACTTGACGTCGCCTGACCCATGGGTATGCGCCTGGCCGAGGTTGCCCTCGAACTCGGTGAAGATCTTCGAGTACGGCTTGCCGACGATGTTCGCCAGGACGTTGAGTCGTCCGCGGTGCGGCATGCCGATGACGACTTCCTGCACGTTGTGGTCGGCTGCGCGGTCGATGACGGAGTCCATCATCGGGATCACGGTCTCGGCGCCCTCCAGGGAGAAGCGCTTCTGTCCGACGTACTTGGTGGCGAGGAACGTCTCGAATGCCTCGGCGGCGTTGAGCTTGCTCAGAATGTACTTCTGCTCGGCAACCGGCGGCTTGACGTGCTTGATCTCGACGCGTTCCTGCAGCCAGCGCTGCTGTTCCGGGTCCAGGATGTGCGTGTACTCGACGCCGATGTGGCGGCAGTACGCGTCGCGCAGGACCGAAAGGACGTCCCGCAGCTTCATCTTGTCCTGGCCGTGGAAGCCGCCGACGGTGAACGTGCGGTCCAGATCCCACAGGGTCAGGTTGTAGTTGAGCACGTCCAGATCGGGGTGAGCTGCCCGTGCGTCCGACTCCATCGAGAGCGGGTCGGTGTCGGCCATCATGTGGCCGCGGCTGCGGTAGGCGGCGATCAGCTCGAGGACGCGAGTGTTCTTGTCGACGAGGCCTGCGGGGAGGTCCCTGCGCCACCGGATCGGCTCGTACGGGATGTGCAACGACGTGAAGATCTCGTCGTAGAACGCGTCGTCGATCAGTAGGTTGTGAATGGTGCGCAGGAAGTCGCCCGATTCGGCGCCCTGGATGATCCGGTGATCGTATGTCGACGTGAGGGTCATCAGCTTGCCGATGCCCATCTCGGCGAGTTGCTGATCGCTCGCGCCCTGGAACTCGGCCGGGTACTCCATGGCTCCGGCACCGATGATGGCGCCCTGGCCGGGCATCAGCCGGGGGACCGAGTGGACGGTGCCGATGGTGCCGGGGTTGGTGAGCGAGATCGTGACGCCTGCGAAGTCGGCTGCGCCGAGCTTGCCTTCGCGGGCGCGGCGAACGATGTCCTCGTACGCGGAGACGAAGCCTGCGAAGTCGAGGGTCTCGCATTCCTTGATGGCCGCGACGACGAGCGTGCGGCTACCGTTCTTACCCGGCAGATCGATCGCCAGTCCGAGGTTGGTGTGTGCCGGAGTGATCACATTCGGCTTGTCGTCGACGACGCCGAAGTGACGGTTCATGTTCGGGAACGCCTTGATCGCCTGGACGATCGCGTAGCCGAGGATGTGCGTGAAGCTGACCTTGCCGCCGCGGGTCCGCGCAAGGTGGTTGTTGACGACGATGCGGTTGTCGATCATCGCCTTCGCTGGGATCGCGCGCACACTGGTCGCGGTCGGGATCTCCAACGACGAGGTCATATTGCGGACGATCGCCGCGGCGGGACCGCGGAGCACCTTCGACTCGTCCTCGGTCGGAGCGTTCTGCGCCTTCGCGGCCGACGCCGACCGACTGGTTCCCGACGCGGCCTTGGTCGCGGCGGCTTCCGGGGTCGCGGTGGTCCGCGGCGCGGCAGGCGTGCGTGCGGGCTCGGCATCGAGCGTCACCGCCTGCTTCGGCGCGACGATCGGGGTGCCTGGAGCTGCGTGCCCAGCCTTGGACTGCTGCCCGGCGTTCGAGTTCTGCCCGGCGTTCGAGTTCTGCGCTGCGGGGGCAGGCGTCGACGGGGCTGTGGGGGTCGATGAGGGTGCGGGCGAAGCGGGCGCGTTGCCGTTGGGGGGACTGTAGTTCTTCAGTACTTCATGCCAGCTCGGATCCACGGAGGAGGGATCGGTCTTGAATCGCTGGTACATTTCTTCGACCAGCCATTCGTTCTGTCCGTAATCGGACTCAGAAATCGAACTGCTCACAGCGTTGTCTCGCCTCAATTCACCAAGTGCTTTTTCGTTTCGCCCGGCCGGCGGGGTGTGACTTGTGGTCTCGAACGCCAGCCAATTAACCAGACTACGCGGGTGTGCCGATCGTCGCCGCGTTCAGGTGAGGATGGAGGCCCAGTTCACTCACGTGTGGTGGAGATCATAGGTTTCGGTGGACTCGGCGTCGGGTGAGACGCCCGCATCCCAGAGCCGTCGGTACGGGCCGTCGGCGTCGTAAAGGCTCTGGTGGTCGCCGTATTCGACGATCCGTCCGGCATCGACGACGGCGATCGCGTCGGCGCGCGCCGCGGTGCCGAGTCGGTGCGCGACGATGACGCTGGTGCGTCGACGCGCGAGTGCGTCACCCGCCGCGAGAACCTGGGCCTCGGTTGCCTGGTCGAGGGTCGCCGTGGCCTCGTCGAGGAGGATCAGATCGGGTTCGACGAGTTCGGCACGGGCCAGAGCGATGAGTTGGCGCTGACCCGAGGACAGGCTCCGCCCGCGTTCGGATACCGGGTGCGCCATGCCGCCCGGCAGGGACGCGATCATCGTCGCGGCGCCGACCCGGCGCGCAGCGTCCGCGATCTGCTCGCGGCTCGCATCGGGTCGTCCGAACGCGATGTTCTCGGCGACGTCGCCTGCGAACAGATGTGGTTCCTGCGGGACGACGCCCAGTCGTGACCTGTAGTGCGCGACGCCGATGTCGCGTAGATCGACGCCGTCCATTCGCACTTGGCCTGACGTCGGGTCGTAGAAGCGAGCAAGGAGTTTGACCACGGTCGACTTGCCCGCACCGGTCGCGCCGACGAGGGCGAGCGAGCCGCCTGGCGGGATCTCTAGGTCGACGTCGAGGAGTGCCGGCCGGTCCGCTCCGGTGTATCGGAAGCCGACGGCCTCGAGCGAGACTGCTCCGTCGAACTCGGTGGGCCTCGTGGCGCTCGCGTCCGGGTTGTCGACGATCGACGTCGGCGTGGTGAGCAGGTCGCCGATGCGGCGGAGTCCGACCGCGGCCTGCTGATAGCTGTCGAAGACGGTCGTCAACTGCTGCACCGGACCGAACAGCATCGCGAGATAGAGCACGAACGCGACGAGCGTCCCGGGCTGCTGGTGTCCGGACGCGATCTGGTGTGCACCGACACCGACGGCGACAGCCGTTGCAAGGTCGGCGCAGAACTGAATGAACGGAAAGTAGGTGGCGACGGCGCGCTGGGAGGTCATGCGGGCGCGGTACCAGGCCTGCGAGCGCTCGCCGAACGCGGCCACCGCGACCGGGAGATGACGGTATCCGCGGGTGGTCGCCAGGCCTGCGATGTTCTCTTGGAAGTCAGCGTTCACGGCGGATACGAGCTCGCGGGTGCGGGTGTACGCATCCGACGAGACCCGCCGGAAGTACACCGTGGCGACGATGAGGACCGGGAAGATCGGCAGTACGGCGAGGGCGACCTCCCAGTCGGTGACGATCAGCGCGACGAGTACACCGACGAGAGTCAGCAGGGAGACGACGGCCGAGGACAGGCCGGTCTGCAGGAACCCCGACAGGGCGTCGACGTCGGTCGTCATCCGCGTCATGATGCGGCCGGACAGTTCGCGTTCGTAGTAGTCGAGGCCGAGCCGTTGCAAGTGCGCATAGCTGCGGATGCGTAGAGAGAACAGGACGCGCTCGCCTGCGCGCGCGGCCACGATCGTGTTGACCCGTCCCGCGATCCACGCGATCGCGACCAAGGCGACGCCGATTCCGGTCGCGGTGATCACGACCCCGGTCGTGTCGGCGTCCAAGACGTGGCGCGCGATCGACGGGAACGACAATCCGACGAGGGTGTCGACGGCGATGGTGGCGATCAAGAGGACGAGCAGCGCGCGGACCGGCGTCAGGATCTGCAGGAGTCCGAAGGCGGGCCGCTCGGCGCGGGCCGCGGCGTCGTCGACATCGGGCTCCTCGTCCGCGGGCGGAAGAGCAGCTACGGCGGCCTCGATCTCGGGGGTGGCGGGCATCGCGCCGAGGGCGCTGGCCATCAGACCGCCCGCGGCCGGCTTGCGGACTGCTGCGGCCGAGGGGTCGCCTGTCGACGCCCCGGTGAAGCCCAGCCTGCCGGTGATGGCCGTCGTCGGCCACAGGTAGTCGACGGAGAGATCGGGCGACTGGGCCGGTACGTTACGTGGCGACCCGGTCGACCCTGCTGCGTTCATCAGACGGTTGAACTCGACGCTGCGCGCGGTCAGTTCGGCGACGGTGCCGACGTCGGAGATGCGGCCGTCCTGCAGCACGGCGACGCGATCTGCGATCGCCAGCGTCGACGAGCGGTGTGCGAGGACGAGCATCGTGGCTCCGTCGTCTCGGAGTCGACGAAGGATGCGCGACTCGGTGACTGCGTCGACGGCAGACGTGGCGTCGTCGAGTACGAGGACGCGGGCGTCCGCATGGAGTGCGCGCGCCAATGCGACGCGTTGACGCTGTCCGCCCGACAGAGTGAGACCGCGTTCGCCGACTGTGGTCTCGTAGCCGTCGTCGAGGGCGGCGGCGAAGTCGGCGGCGGCTGCGTTTGCGGCGGCCTCGACGGCGCGGCGGTCCGAAGCGCTCTCGGGTACCGAGCCGAGTGCGATGTTGGCGGCGACGGTGTCCGAGTAGAGGAACGGCTCGTCGTCCACCACGGCCAGGGCGTCGGCTAGGGCGTCCGGATGCAGGTCGCCGACGTCGACTCGGTCGGTGCCGCCGGTGATCGCGACTGACCCGGCCGACGGTCGGTACACACCCGAGACGAGGTGTGCGAGCGTCGATTTGCCCGAGCCGGGGCCGCCGATGACGGCGACGCATTCCCCGGGAGCGATCGACAGGTCGAGTCCGTCGAGGACGGGCGTGTCGTCGTAGGCGAAGTGGACGTCGTCGAACTCGACGCCGAGGGGGCCTTCGGGCGCGGTCGTGTCGGACTCGTACGCCGGGTCGCGCGGGTGGGAGATGACGTCGTAGACGCGAGTGACCGACGCCTTCGCCAGCTGTGCGTTGACGACGAGGTTCGTCATGACGCGGGCCAGGCCGGTCATGGTCGCGAGATAGGTGGAGAAGGCGAGGAAGGTGCCGGCGGTGATGGTGCCGCGCAGGGTGAGCCAGCCGCCGAGACCGATCACGAGCACCATGCCGAGCTGCGGGATCGACGTCATCGTCGGTGTGAAGAACGCACTGAGCTTGGCCGTCCGCAGTTTCATCCCGTACAACCGGGAGCTCAATGCCGCCAGACGGTCGGTGACCCGTCCTTCCTGCCCGAAGCCCTTCACGACGCGGACGCCGGTGACGGTCTCTTCGACGTGCCCTGCGACGTCGGCTGCGGCCTGTTGAGCCGACCAGGTGGCCGCGAACAGCCGCCGTCGGCTCGCATAGACGAGGAGTGCGAGGAGCGGTACGACGGCAATGGCGACGGCGGTGAGCAGCGGCGAGAGCCATGCCATGACGCCGAAGGCGAGGACCGCCTGTACTGCACCGCCCAGGGCGAGCGGAGCCATCGCCAACAGTCCTTGCACGACCTGTAGATCGGAGATCGACCGGGACACGATCTGGCCGGTGCGGATCTCGTCGCGGGATCGTCCGTCGAGGTGCAGCAGAGTGTCGAGAATGCTGCGGCGGAGTCGGTCCTGCACGGAGACGGCGAGGGCGCCCGCGGACATCCGTCGTCCGAATTGGCAGGCGTAGCGGAGGACGGCCGCGGCGACGAGAGCGGTCACGATGGCGGTGAGGGTGACGTCGGGCGCCGTCGGCTCACCGGTGGCGAGATCGATGGCGGCACGGACCAGCAGTGGTGCGACGAGGTCGACCGCCACGGCTCCGAGCGTGGTCAGGATCGTCGCGACCGCTACCGGCCTGCGTGCGAAACATTGTGCGAGAAGGCTGGCGATCCAGCCTCGGCGGTTCAGTTGGTCCCTTCGATCGGTGCGATTCCCGATCCTTCGACGACGCCGTCGACAGTGCCGCCGACCACGGCGAGCCAGTGCACGGGCGGGGGCCCGAACGCACGGCGTGCATTGCGGATCACTCGGGTGCCCAGGGCGCGGTTGCCCGCACCGCCGAGTACCGCGCCGATACCTCCCGGCACCACTTTGCCGAACATCACCGGAGCCTTGCCGAGCGTGAACTTCTTCACGAACCGGTTGGTGAGCGTCTTGTTGAGTGTCGCGAGGTTGGCCCGGGGAATTCCGGGGACGCTGAGCTGTGCCATCGCGTTCTTGGACGCCGGGTTCCTGTCGCCCTTGCCGAGCGACTTGCCGACGATGCCGACGCCCTCGTCGCCGAGTGCGACGGCCAGGACGAGGGCGCGGCGGCGCTCGCGATCGGTGGGAGCGATGCCGTGCACGTCAGCGATGGCGAGGGCCAGGAGTGCGGACGCTTCGATGAAGAACAGCGTCTCGGCCGACATGGCGCCGATCGCGGCGACGGTGCCGACGCCGGGGACGGCTGCAGTGGCTCCGACCGCGCCACCGCTCGCGGTGACGGTGGTCAGGTACTGATTCTCCAACCTGGACACGATCTGATCCGGCGACTCGCCGGGGTGGCGCTGCTTGATCCTCGCGACGTACCGGGCCACCGCGGGCTGCTGCAGGCGTTGGGCCCTGTCGACGAGCGTGGACACGATCACTCCAGGGGAACGGCCTGACAGTTCGGACGCGGTGTCCGCTGGAAGGCTGGTCGTCTGCTCGTCCACCTGGGTGGACTTCTTCTTGGATCCGAACACAGTGTGTCTCCGTTCTCTCCGGTCGATGCGAACAGCATCGGCGGCTCGCGGGAACCACCTGGGTGCAACCGATGACGTCCATCATTATTCCCGGCCGCAAAGTATGCGTCGACCAGCGACTTCGGGTGGCGAACGACACACCGTGACGTGTCAGCGGGCGGTGCTACGGTTCACGTCGTTCGATATCAGCAGGCAGGGGCGCCGGGAATGTCAGTTACAAACGGATCGGCGTTCACGCCGGTCACCGACCGTCCATGGCGCGCGCTGTGTGCGCTGTGTGTCGGGTTCTTCATGATCCTCGTCGATATGACGATCGTCGCCGTGGCCCAGCCGCAGATCAAGGCTGCGCTCGACGCCAGCGTGACGGGAATCGTGTGGGTGACGAGCGCCTACCTGCTGACCTATGCGGTGCCGTTGCTCATCACCGGTCGTCTCGGAGACAAGATCGGACCGAAGAAGGTGTACCAGGCCGGGCTGGTGGTGTTCACCGCTGCAAGCCTGTGGTGCGGACTGTCGGACTCGATAGGCGAGCTGATCGCGGCACGCGGAGTGCAAGGTCTCGGCGCCGCACTCATCACGCCGCAGACGATGGCACTGATCACTCGGATGTTTCCGCCGGAGCGACGCGGTGCGGCGATGGGCGTGTGGGGCACGGTCGCCGGTGTCGCGACCGCCGTCGGACCTCTTCTCGGTGGAATCCTGACCGACTCGCTCGGCTGGGAGTGGATCTTCTTCGTCAACCTTCCCGTCGGTGTCGTCGGACTGTTCCTCGCGCAGATTCTGGTGCCGACCGTCGAGACGCACGAGCACAAGTTCGACTGGGTCGGCGTGGCGCTCTCGGCCGTCGGGCTGACCGCAGTCGTGTTCGGCATCCAAGAGGGTGAGAGCTACGACTGGGCCGCGTGGATCTGGGCGCTCGTCCTCGGCGGCGTCGTGTTCCTCGCGTTGTTCGTCATCTGGCAGTCGAGGATGCGTGGTGAGCCGCTGGTCCCACTCAGCCTGTTCCGAAACCGAAACTTCACACTCGGCAACATCGGTATCGCTGCGATGGGTTTCGCGGTGTCCGGCTCGATGATCCCGATCATGTTCTATCTTCAACTCGTCGGCGGAATGTCGCCGACTCGATCGGCCCTGGTGATGGTGCCGATGGCGGTGCTGACGGGCGTCTTCGCGCCACTCGTCGGTCGGGTCCTCGACCGTGTGCACCCGAGCATGATCGTCGCGTCGGGGCTGCTCGGCTACGCCGTCGCCACCCTGTGGCTCGGCTTCATCATGGATCCGGCGTCGCCGGTGTGGCTGCTGCTCATGCCGACCGTCCTCATGGGTGTCTCGAGCGCAGGCATCTGGGCTCCGCTCGCCGCGACCGCGACTCGTGACCTTCCGTGGCACCAGGCGGGCGCCGGGGCAGGCGTCTACAACACGACCCGCGTCGTCGGCTCGGTGATCGGCGCGTCGGCGATCGGCGCACTCATGACCTCCCGCCTCGCGGCGAATCTGCCCGGAGTCGACTTCGACGAGAGTCAGAGTCGGACGGTCGGGCAACTTCCCGCGGTGATCCGCGGCGGATTCGCCGAGTCGATGGGCCAGGCGATCTTCCTCGGCGCGGCCCTCCTGTTCGTCGGCTTCCTCAGTGCACTGTTCCTCAAACGTCCTTCGCACCAGGGTCGGTAGCTTGCGCGTCGCACCCCTGGGCAGGCCCTTTCCGCTGTTGGTCAGGCCCCTTCCGCTGTTGGTCGAGCGGAGTCGAGCCCCCCACCCGCGTGCCGGAGACCGGGATTGTCGTACCCGACTCGTACTATCGGTACGAGTTCGAAAAGGGCAGTTCGATTCCGTCCGGGAGCGAAGGGAGATGCGATGAGTGAGCCGTTGTTCGAGGCGGAGCCGCTCTCGCTGTTCGACCTGCAGTCGGTCCCAGAGACGCCGGACCGTCCCTCGCTGGTCGAGCCCGACGAGGCACCGGCCGGGTCCCCGGTCGTGGACCCGGAAGTCACGTTTCTGCATACGGCCGACTGGCAACTCGGTATGACTCGTCGGTTCCTGACGGGAGAGGCGCAGCACACGTACGCCGCCGCCCGCGACGCCGCCGTCGTGCGGATCGGCGAAGTCGCGTCCGAGTCGGGCGCGGAGTTCGTGGTGGTGTCCGGCGACGTCTTCGACGATCCGCGAGTCTCCACCCGGATCATCCGACGGACGCTCGACGCGTTGGCCGACTACCCGGTTCCGGTCTACCTCCTGCCGGGAAACCACGACCCGCTCGACGCCACGAGCGTCTATCGGTCCGCGGCGTTCGTCGATGCGTGTCCGGACAACGTCCACGTCCTCGACAAGCCGGGCGTGCTCCGGGTGCGCGACGGTGTCAGCATCGTCGCTGCTCCGTGGCATTCGAAACACCCGACGTCCGATCTGGTCGCCGATCAACTCGCCGGACTACCGCCGTCCGACGACATTCGAATCGTCGTCGGTCACGGCGGCATGGATTCGCTCAGTCCGAACCCAGATCCTTCGATCGTGCGTAGCGCGGGGCTCGACGCGGCGACCGCCGATCAGCTCGTCGACTACGTGGCGCTCGGCGACCGGCACTCGGTGACCTCAGTCGGCGAATCAGGTCGCGTCTGGTACTCGGGCGCTCCGGAGGTCACCGCGTTCGACAACGTCGAGTCCGAGCCAGGACATGTGTTGCAAGTGACGCTGAGTCGTGGCTCGCAGGCGTCGGTCGACGTGCGCAGGCACAAGGTGGGGCAGTGGTCGTTCCACACCCTGACCCAGGATATGAACGATGCCGCAGACGTGGAACGACTACGCACGGCGTTGGACGCGCTGTCGGACAAGCCCCGGACCGTCGTGCAACTTGCGCTGGTCGGCACCTTGACAGTGTCGGAGAACGTCGACCTCGACCGGCTGTTAGACGAGGCGTCCGACCGGTTCGCGGCCGTCAGACTCTGGGAGCGCAAGCACGATCTGACCGTCGTCTCCGATGCTGCGGACCTCGACGGTCTCGATCTGCAGGGGTACGCGGCGCAAGCTGCGGAAGAACTGCAGGAGCGAGCGGCGACTGTGTCCGGCGCCGACGACGTCGGGCATGACGCGGCGGCCGCCCGGTCGGCTCTGTCGTTGCTCTACCGACTCGCCGAACGCGCATCCCGATGAGGCTGCATCGGTTACGGGTCGCGGACTTCCGTGGGATCGCCGAGCGTGAGGTGGTGTTCGCCGACAGCGGTGTGACCGTCATCGAAGGCGAGAACGAGGCGGGTAAGTCGTCGATGGTCGAAGCACTCGACCTTCTCCTGACGACTCGGGCGAACAGCTCGAAGTCGCAGGTGCGTGCCGTTCAGCCTTCCGGGCGTGACGTGGGTAGTGAAGTCTTCGCCGAGATTAGTTGCGGCACCTTTCGTTTCGAGTATTTCAAGCGATTCAACAAGTCGCCGGAGACAGCGCTGACGATCCTCGAGCCAGCGCCGGAGCAACTGACCGGGAGACCCGCGCACGAGCGGGTAGAGCAGATCCTGGGAGCCTCGCTCGACAGCACGCTCTATCGGGCACTTCGACTGCTGCAATCGTCCGATCCCGAGTTGGGCGACCTGACGGACAGTTCGGCGTTATCGCGTGCGTTGGATCGGGCCGCGGGCGAGGTCGACGACGAGGCGGCCGACACTCCGCAGTCGCAGGACCTCGTGGCAGCGGTGACCAAGGAGTATCTGCGCTACTTCACCGCGGCGCAGGGGCGCCCGAGCGGCGAACTCCTGCAAGCGCGGAAAGCGGCGCAGGCTGCGGCGGCCGCGGTCGCCGAGCGCGAGCGTCTACTCGAGTCGGTTCAGGAGGCCGCCGACCGGCTTCCGGACGTTGGCCGGGCGATCGATGAGGCGGTCAACGCGGAGTCGCAGCAGCGGATCGAGGTGTCGACGCTGGCCGCGCAGGTGTCCGAAGCGGAGGCTGCAGGCGAGCGGCTGGCTACGGCAAGGGCCGTCGTCGCTCGCCACGAGACAGGTGTGCAGGCTGCTCGATCCGCGGTGCGTGAGCGGACTGACCTGCGGAACCGGCTCGGCCAGGCGGAGTCGGAGATCGCGGCGACGAGTACCGCAGTCCGGACCGCGCGAGAAGCCGCGACCGCGGCAGGCGAGGTAGCGGCGTCGATGGCCGAGCGGGTTGTCCTCGCACAGCGTGACCTGGACGACATACGCGCCCGGATCGAGGGTGCAGAAGCGGCTGAGCGGGTCGCGGCGGACCGACGACGTCTGGCTGAAATGGACGCGACGATCGCCGAAGTGATACGTCTGCGTGGGGAGGCCGATGACGCGCGGCGAGTTGCGAACGGTCTGCGCGCGACTTCTGAGGACGCTGCGCGCGCGACCGAACTCGATCGCGAGATCGCTGCTGCGACAGCGCGTTTGGAGTCAGGTGCGGCAACAGTTGTGGTCACTCGGTTCGCCGGCGACGTACAGGTCGACGGCACCGCCGTGAACAGTGAACAGACTTTGAGGGTCACCGCGGCCACGACGATCGAGTCGTCGTCGATACGTGTCGAGGTGACCCCCGGCGCGGACATGCAGGCGCTCGCCGACGACCTTGCGCGCCTGAATGCGCTCGGCGAGGAACTCGTCGCGCGGTGCGGCGTCGAGAGACTTGCCGAGGTGGCCGGAGCGGCAGCTCAGCGGACTGAATCACTGCGGGCGTCGGAGGAGGCAGAGCGTCGTCTGCAGCGGGAACTGTCTGGGCGTGACGCCGACGAGCTGGCGACCATCCGTGCCGAACTCGCTGCTCGCATCCCGGAGTGCGACGATTCGTTCGACGCGAGCCGCGAGGATCTTCTCCCGCTGCGGGCCACGGAGCGAGAGCTGACGGAGGCCGCCGCGAAGGCGCAGCGCGAGCATGATGCGCAGATCCATCGCGAGCAGGGGGAGCGAAACCGGGCGCAGGCGTGGGAGACGTCGGGGGAGAACGCCCGGGCCACAGCGGGTGTATTGCGTCAGCAGATCGCGGCCGCCGAAGACGGCGCGTCCGACGATGCGCTGGTGGCGGCTGTGACCTCGGCAGAGGACGAGTTGACGCAGGCGAAGTCGGCGGAAGCCAAGATGGCCGCCGAAGCGGCGCGTGTGGATGCGGCGGGCGTGCGCGCGAAGTGCGACGAGGCCGAGGCCGCACTCGATCGGACACGTGGGCGGTTGACTCAGCAGCGAAAGCTGCAGGCAGAGCTGTCCACCCGGATCGAAGTGTGTCGTAACGACGGGCGGCTCGACGAGTTGTCGGACGCCGTCGCCGAGAATGAGGCCGCTCAGGCCGCTCTCACGCGTGTCAGCGAGCGCGCGGAGGGCGCCCGCGTCCTTTACGAGACATTGCAGCGCAAGCGATCTGAGTCTCGCGCTCGCTATATCGATCCGTTTGCGCGACGTCTTGAGGAGCTCGCTGCACCGGTGTTCGGCGAGGGCGTGCGCTTCTCGGTCGGCGATGACTTCCAGATTGCCTCGCGCACTCTCGATGGCGTCACCGTGGACGTCACCGACCTCTCCGGGGGTGCACGGGAACAACTTGGGCTTCTCGCGCGGCTTGCGTGCGCATCCCTCGTCGACGAGACCGACGGCGTGCCCGTGATCCTCGACGACGCCCTCGGTTACACCGACCCGAAGCGGCTGGCGTCGATGTCGACGGTGATCGGCTCAACCGGGTCCGGTTCGCAGATCATCGTTCTGACCTGCACGCCCGACCGGTACCGCGGCGTGGACGACGCGACGCTGATCGCCGTCTGAGCTGCGCTCCGCGCCCCGGCGTTAGGAACACGAACCGCGGTGCGCTAATGTAGCTTTCGCTTGACCCGCCCCCCTAGCTCAGGGGATAGAGCGTCTGCCTCCGGAGCAGAAGGTCGTAGGTTCGAATCCTACGGGGGGCACAGTCCGACCAGCAGGTTTCCTCTGCTCAGGTTCTTTTGCCAGATTCGTGCCAAGCGGTGAGTCGTCCGAGACAAGATCAGCCACGGCAGTTGCCGCTCGAATTCTGCGGGCTGCGGTGGCTACATTGATTCTTGTGATGAAGTTCCTGCGCCGGCTGTTCGGGCGGCGACTCACCCCCGCACCGATCTGGTCGGCGCAGCAACCGGAGCCACCTCGATACGAAGCTCCGGCGACTCACTAAGAACCCCCAGACCCCTAGCAGCCGCAATGCGTATGCCCTACGCCTCCATGCGCTGACCGGTATCAGTCACGCGTCCATGTGATGTCGGCGCGTGACAGCCGTTCGCGACTAGTTCCTGGTGACGCTAGCTCGCCGACCTTGCGCGCGGCTGACCCGAACGCGGTCATCGACGTGGCCTCGAACTGGGGTGGAACGTCGAACTCAGCGGCGACTGCGTCACGGTCGAAGGCGCGAAACTGGTGTGCTGCGATGCCCAGCGCGAGGGCTTGGATCGTCATGTGGGCTACAGCTTGACCCAGGTCGTAGTGGGAGAACTCGGAATACTCCCAGTCCGGCGCATCCTCGATGCGAATCTGTGTGAGGTTCACGACGATCAGCTAGGCGTCGGGTGCCCAGACGGCCGAGCTTCGTGCGAGGTTGTTCGATGATGCGGGAGTGGATGCCGTCGCCACGCCGGGATGAACTGCCCAGTGTGACGCCGGTTCTTGCTGGGGTCTCAGCCGACGGGCGATCCGGTGGCAGTCTGTCACAGGATCGACTCGCCCGGTGTCCCATGAGTGCAAGGATGAGACACGGGCTAGGAGGATCACTATGAAGATCGTGGTTGCAGGAGCCGGATATGCGGGAGCTGTCGCGGCGAACCGATTGGCGCGCAAGATATCCGGCGCGGAGATTGCCGTTGTTAATCCGAGCTCTGAGTTCGTCGAACGCGTACGGCTGCACGAGCTGATCGCAGGTAGCGGCATCGCCACACGGCCGCTCCGAGAAGTCCTCGACGATCGGATCGAGTTGCGGATCGCGGCGATCGAGAAGGTCGGCGACGGGGCACTCACGTTGTTGGACGGGAAATCGCTGGAATACGACAAGCTCGTCTACGCGGTCGGCAGCTCGAATCGCGCACCGGAGGGGACGTACGCCGTCGGCGGCCTGGACACGGCGCGCGCAGCCCACGCGAAACTCGCCGACCTCGCTCCCGCTGCGACGGTCACGGTCGTAGGCGGGGGCCTCACTGGCCTCGAAGCGGCGTCCGAAGTCGCGACCGAACGATCCGACCTGACCGTCCGTATCGTCAGCGACGAATTCGGCGCCTCGCTCAGCAGCGGCGCGCGCACGCGGGCCCTCGAGGTGTTGCGTGGTCTCGGAGTCGATATCGTCACCGGCACGTGGTCGCCGGACGATTCCGCCGATCTGACGTTGTGGGCCGTCGCGGGACAGGCCGACACTCTCGCTGCGCGCAGCGGACTTGAGACCGACTCGGCGGGACGGGTGGCCGTCGACTCCTGCCTGCGCAGCACCAGCAATCCGAACGTGTACGCGATCGGCGACAGTGCCTCTGTCCCCGGTTCCCGGTTGAGTTGCCAGGCGGCCCTTCCGCAGGGTGCGGCAGCGGCGGACAATCTCGTGCGAGAACTCACAGGGAAGGCGGCGAAGCCGTTCTCGATGTCGTTCGTCGGACAGAACGTGTCGCTCGGCCGCTCGAACGCAGTGATCCAGAGCGCGCACCGCAACGACGTGCCCACCAGGATCTGGTTCGGCGGCAGACCCGGCGCGTTCTTCAAGGAACAGGTGTGCCGCGGCGCGCTCTGGTCGGCACGCACCGGAAACGCTCTGTGGGTTCGCGGCCCTAGATGACCGGCGAACAGCACACCGGGGAGCACGGCGACGACGAGTTCGTCGCGCATCGCGCACTGCTCTTCTCGATCGCCTACGAGATCCTCGGATCGGTCGCCGACGCCGAAGACACGGTGTCCGAGACGTGGATCCGGTGGCGCGGCGTCGACACGGCGACCGTCGACAACCCGCGCGCCTACCTCGCGCGGATCGTCACCCGACAGGCGTTGAACACGGCACGGTCGGCAGGTCGACGCCGCGAAGACTACGTTGGACCGTGGTTGCCCGAACCGTTGGAAGCGCCGGTGAACGACGGGCTCGACCACGTGCTTACGGGCGAAGCCGTCACCACGGCGATGCTTCTGGTACTCGAGTCGCTGACGCCGACCGAACGAGCGGTGTTCGTGCTCAGAGATGTCTTCGACTTCGACTATCGAGAGATCGCGACGGCCGTCGACAAGACGGAGGCCGCGGTCCGGCAGACCGCTCACCGTGCGCGGAACCACGTGCGGGCCAGGCGGTCGGCGGCAGTCGCCGAACCGACGCAGGCGCAGTCCGTCGCCGAGCGATTCCTCGCGACCGCACTCACCGGGGACGTCCAGGGACTCATGGACGTACTCGCACCCGGCGTCGTCTTCCTCGGTGACGGTGGGGGTGTCGTGTCCGCGGCACGCCGACCTGTCGAGGGCCCTGATCGGGTGGCGCGCACGTTGACCGGACTGCTTGCCAAGAGCGCGACGATGGGGGAGCTCGGCTTCCGTGCGACGGTCGTCAACGCGATGCCCGCGATCATCGTGTCCATCGACGGCGTCGTCGACAACGTCACGTGCATCGAGGTCATCGGTGGGCAGGTGACGGCGGTGTACACGGTTCGCAACCCGGAGAAGCTGACGCGGTTGACGGTGTGAGGCGCGCCGAGGTCGCCTCTACCCTGGAGTCCATGACTGCACCGCACGCGCGCGCACTCGATCGCGACACCGTCCTCTGCGTCTCGCTGGCTGCGCGACCGTCGAACATCGGTACCCGCTTCCACAACTACCTCTACAACGAGCTCGGGCTGAACTACGTGTATAAGGCGGTCGCGCCCACCGACCTCGAGGCCGCCGTTCAGGGGATCCGCGGTCTGCCGATCCGCGGTGCCGCCGTGTCGATGCCCTACAAGGAGGCCGTGCTCGACCTCGTCGACGTCGTCGAATCCTCGGCCGCCGCGATCGACTCGGTCAACACGATCGTGAACGACGACGGTGTGCTCCACGCGTACAACACCGACTACCAGGCGGTCGCCGATCTGCTCGCCGCGGCGAGTTTCGATAGGGGAGCGTCCGTGGCGGTCTCCGGAAGCGGCGGTATGGCGAAGGCCGTCGTCGCGGCCTTGCGCGACACCGGATTCACCGATGTCACGGTCGTCGCCCGCAACGTCGAGACCGGGCGGGCACTCGCCGACAAGTACGGGTTCGTGCACGTCACCGACCTCGGCGAGGTGCGGCCCGCCGTTCTGGTCAACGCGACTCCGGTCGGCATGGCAGGCGGGCCCGCAGAACACGATCTCCCGTTCGCGCAGGACGTCGTCGACGCAGCCACCGGGTGCCTCGACGTGGTCGCGATGCCATCGAGTACTCCGCTCGTCGAATCGATGCGCGCGCGAGGGGCCGAGGCGATCAGCGGTGACGCGGTGATCGCCGGCCAGGCTGCTGTCCAGTTCGCGCTCTACACCGGTGTCACGCCCACGCCCGAACAGGTCCGGGAAGCGTCCGAGTACTCGCTACAGTGACACTCATGCTTATCGCAGGCCTGGTCTTCGCAGGCATCGCAGCACTCGTCCACGTCTACATCTTCTATCTGGAATCGGTCGCGTGGACGACGCCGAAGGTCCGGGCCACGTTCGGGACCACTCCGGAGGCGGCCGAGGCCACGAAGCCGATGGCGTTCAACCAGGGGTTCTACAACCTGTTCCTGGCGATCTCGATCATCGTCGGGGTCGTGCTGGTCGCTGTCGACCAGCAAGCCGTCGGGGCGACGCTCGTACTCGTGGGCGCCTGCAGCATGGTCGCGGCGGGGATCGTCTTGATGGCGTCTGACCGGTCGAAGGCGCGGGCAGCGCTCACACAACTCGTGCCACCCGCCATTGGTGTAGTCCTCGTTGTGCTGGGAATTGTTCTGTGACAACAGATTCGCTGAAGGTCCTTGCCTTCGACACGTTCGGCACGGTGACCGATTGGCACACCGGCGTCAGCGGAGCACTGACGGCTGTCTTCCCCGATCTGGACGCGTCCGAACTCGCACGCGAGTGGCGCCGCCGCTATCAGCCGGCGATGGCAGAGGTCGAAACAGGCGACCGGCCGTGGACCCTGCTCGACGATCTGCAACGCGAGACGTTGACCGACGTCTTGTCGCAGGTACACGGCATGGTCGCGACCGACGACCAACTCGACGAAGCCGTCCACGCGTGGCACGTGATCCCGGCGTGGCCGGACGTGTCGGCTGGATTGCATCGCTTGAAGCGCAAGTACACGATCTGTGCGCTGAGCAACGGGAACGTGGCGCTCCTCAACGAGATGGCGAAGGCGTCCGATCTTCCGTGGGATGTCATCGGTGGGTCCGACCTGTGGCGCCACTACAAGCCCGCCCGTGAGACGTACCTCGGGCTCGTCGATCTACTGCAGGTGAGGCCCGACGAAGTGATGATGGTCGCCACGCACTCCACCGACCTGGACGCGGCCCGCGGTTTCGGACTGCAGACCGCCTACGTGGAGCGGCCCGATGAATGGGGGCCGGGGACCAAGACAGCGGAACGCAGCGAGTTCAACGCGTTCAATGTGAGTGGAATCGACGAGTTGGCGACCGCGCTCGGGTGTTGAGGCCGGTCGGCTCACTCCACCGTTAGGGGGCGAGCAAGGCGTCGATCTCGTCGGCGGTCGGTGCGGATGCGGCTCCCGCGACGGTGGTCGCGAAAGCTCCCGCGCCGTTCGCCCGGGCGAGACGTCCGGCAGGCGGCAGGAGCCACGACGCGGCGAGCGCTCCGGTGAACGCGTCGCCCGCGCCGGTCGTGTCGACGACGTCGACTCGAAGCCCGTCGACGCGTACGTCGCCGAACGGTCCGCGCATCCGTGCGCCGTCGGCCCCCAACGTGGTGACGATCGTCGGTACATGGACCCGAAGCGATGCCAGTTCGTCGGCCTCGGACTGATTGACCACCGCGACGTCGACCATCGACCACAGTTCAGCCGGCAGATCGCGGACCGGCGACGGATTCAACATCACCGTCCTGCCTGCGCGATGTGCGGTGCGAGCGGCGTCGAGGACCACGGGAATCGGGACCTCCAACTGCAGAAGTAGGACGTCGGCGTCGGCGATCGCCCGACGGTCGTCATCGGCGAGCGACAGCGCGGCATTCGCTCCCGGGATCACGACGATCGTGTTCTCTCCGCGACCGTCGACGGTGATCACCGCGGTACCGGTCGGTCCAGGCACCGTCGTCACCCGGAGCCGGACGTCGCTCAACGATGCGAGGACGCGCTCGGCGGCGGGGTCGTCGCCGACCGCGCCGATGAACGTGGTCGACGCGCCTGCGCGCGCCGCCGCACGAGCCTGGTTCGCGCCCTTACCGCCCTGGCCGTATGAGATCGTGGCACCGGAGACGGTCTCGCCTGGTTCGGGAAACCGCTGGCACGAAGCGACCACGTCCGAGTTGATGGAGCCGACGACCGTGACGGAGGTTGTGCGGGTGACGGAGGCCATGAGGGTGACTCTAGGTGGTCGGTGGGCGGCGAGTCCGGGGGACCGGGACAGCAGATCGCCCGATAGGATAGGGACCCGTGACTCCCACCGAACTCGCCAGTCTGCTGCGCGCTGCAACGCAGAAGGTCTTCCGAACCCATGACCTGGACGTCGACGTCATTCCCGAGACGGTGGTCGTCGAGCGCCCGCGCAGTCCCGAACACGGCGACTACGCCACCAACATCGCCCTTCAACTCGGCAAACGAGCCGGGGTCAACCCACGTGAACTGGCGACGTGGCTGGCCGACGAGTTCGCCGCAGAGGCGGGCATCGACTCCGCCGAGATCGCAGGCCCCGGCTTCGTCAACTTGCGTCTGGCCGCCGCCGCACAGAATCAGACCGTCGCAACCGTCCTCGCCGAGCGTGCGGAGTACGGCCGCGGCGACGAACTGAGCGCACTGAACGTCAACCTCGAGTTCGTGTCCGCGAACCCGACCGGACCCATCCACCTCGGTGGAACACGTTGGGCCGCAGTCGGAGACGCACTCGGCCGGGTCCTGGCGGCCCGCGGCGCGACGGTCACCCGCGAGTACTACTTCAACGATCACGGCGAACAGATCAACCGGTTCGCCCGGTCGCTGCTCGCGGCGGCGCTCGGCCAGGACGCGCCCGAGGACGGGTACGCGGGCGAGTACATCAAGGAGATCGCCGAGACCGTCGTCGGCGAGAACCCCGGTGTGCTCGAGCTTCCCGAGGACGAGCGGCTCGAGACGTTCCGTGCCGACGGCGTCGAGCTGATGTTCGCGCACATCAAGCGAACGCTCGCCGAGTTCGGCACCGTCTTCGACGTCTACACCCACGAGAACTCGATGTTCGAGCGCGGCCTCGTCGACGAATCGATCGTTCAGCTCAAGGCGAGCGACAATCTGTACCAGGCCGACGGCGCATGGTGGCTGCGGTCCACCAACTACGGCGACGACAAAGACCGTGTGGTCCTCAAGAGCGACGGCAACGCCGCCTATATCGCGGGCGACATCGCCTACCTCAAGGACAAGCATGATCGTGGTGCCAACCACCTGATCTACATGCTGGGCGCCGACCACCACGGCTACGTCGTGCGCCTCAAGGCCGCAGCTGCCGCACTCGGCTACGACGCCGACTCGGTCGAGGTCCTCATCGGCCAGATGGTGAACCTCGTCAAGGACGGCAAGCCGGTGCGCATGAGCAAGCGCGCGGGCACCGTGATCACGCTCGACGACCTCGTCGAAGCCGTCGGCGTCGACGCCGCCCGCTACGCGTTGATCCGGTCGTCGATCGACGTCAACATCGACATCGACCTCGACCTGCTGCGTAAGCAGTCATCCGATAATCCGGTGTACTACGTCCAGTACGCGCACGCCCGACTGTCGGCGCTCGCGCGCAGTGCCGCCGAACTGGGGCTCGCGCCGTCCACCGAACACCTCGAACTGCTCGACGACGAGTCCGAAGGCGACCTGGTCCGCACCATCGGCGACTACACGGAGGTCGTCGCGACCGCAGCCACGCTCCGCGAGCCGCACCGGGTGAGCCGATACCTGGAGTCGCTGGCAGGGGCTTACCACCGCTTCTACTCGCGGTGTCGCGTCCTCCCGCAGGGCGACGACGATCCCACCGACGTTCACACGGCGCGCCTCGCGTTGTGTGCGGCGACCCGTCAAGTGCTGGCCAACGGTCTCGACCTGGTCGGCGTGAGTGCTCCGGAGCGTATGTGATGGCACATCCCGCAGGTCCGCGCCACGCAGACATCCTCGCCGCACCGCACCTCGCGGAGCGTCCCAACTCGCCCGCGGAACTCGCTGAGATCCCAGCGAACGTGTATCCGCGCGGGGCAGGCCGCACCGCCGACGGTGCGGTCACCATCGGCGGCATCGCCGTCGACGAACTCGCGGACACCTACGGCACTCCGCTGTTCGTATACGACGAGGCAGATTTCCGCTCGCGCTGCGCTGACATGCAGTCGGCGTTCGGTCCGCACGGTCGTGTGCATTACGCCTCGAAGGCGTTCCTGTCGCTCGAGGTCGCGCGCTGGGTGCAGACCGAGGGACTCTCGCTGGACGTGTGCACGGGCGGTGAGCTCGCGATCGCGTTGCGCGCGGGGTTCCCGGCCGAGCGGATCGCGTTGCACGGCAACAACAAGAGCGCATCCGAGCTTGACTTCGCACTCGAGTCGGAGATCGGCCACATCGTCGTCGACTCGATGATCGAGATCGAACGCCTCGACCGTCTGGCCGGTGCGCGCGGAGTCGTCGCCGACGTGCTCATCCGGGTGACACCTGGCGTAGAAGCGCACACCCACGAGTTCATCTCCACCGCGCACGAGGACCAGAAGTTCGGGTTCGCGCTGGTCGGCGGCAAGGCGATGAACGCTGTTCGAGCGGTCTTCGGCTCCGACAACCTGCGTCTCGTCGGTCTGCACAGCCACATCGGCTCGCAGATCTTCGAGATCGACGGCTTCGAACTCGCTGCGCACCGGGTCCTCGGCCTGCTCGCGGACGTCGTCGCCGAGTTCGGAGTCGAGAAGACCAAGCAGATCGAGGTCCTCGACCTCGGCGGCGGTCTGGGGATCTCATACATCCCGTCCGAGGATCCACCGCTGGTGGCAGACCTCGCCGCGTCGATCGTCGACATCGTGCGGCGTGAGTCCGAACGGCTCGGCCTGCCGATGCCGTTGATCGCCGTCGAACCGGGTCGAGCTATCGCAGGTCCGGCAGGTGTCACCGTCTACCGAGTCGGCACCATCAAGGACGTTCAGCTCGACGGTGCCGCGACGCGTCGCTACGTGTCGGTTGACGGCGGGATGAGCGACAACATCCGCACAGTCCTCTACGACGCCGAATACGATGTGCGGCTTGCCAATAGAGTGTCGGATGCGCAGGCTGTCGTATGTCGAGTGGTGGGAAAGCACTGCGAGTCCGGGGACATCGTCGTTCGCGACTGCTGGCTTCCAGCCGACCTGACACCGGGCGACCTCCTGGTGGTGGGCGCAACCGGTGCATACTGCTATTCGATGTCGAGTCGGTACAACATGGCACCGCGCCCCGCGGTCGCCGCCGTGCACGACGGCGCGTCGCGGCTCATGCTGCGGCGCGAGACCGTGGAAGATTTCTTGAGCTTGGAGGTCCAGCCCTGATGGCCGCAACGTCACGTCGCCCGATCGGTGTCGCCGTCCTCGGGATGGGCAACGTCGGGACCGAGGTCGTACGCAATCTCAACGACAAAGCCGCCGACCTACAGGCGCGCGTCGGCGCACCCGTGGAACTGCGCGGCGTCGCCGTTCGCGATCTGGCGCGTCCGCGCGGAGCCGTCGACTCGGCGGTCCTCACCGACGACGCCGAGGCGCTCGTCGTCCGCGACGACATCGATGTGGTCGTCGAACTGATCGGTGGCATCGAACCGCCTCGCACCCTGATCCGCACCGCGCTGCAGGCCGGAAAGTCGGTGATCACGGCCAATAAGGCGTTGATGGCCGTGCACTCGGGTGAACTCTCCGAAGCCGCTGCCGCCAGCAATGTCGACCTCTACTTCGAAGCCGCCGTCGCGGGCGCTATCCCGGTGATCCGGCCGCTCACGCAGTCGTTGGCAGGCGATTCGGTGAACCGTGTAGCCGGCATCGTCAACGGTACGACCAACTACATCCTCTCGGAGATGGACGAGACCGGGGCCGCCTACGAGGACGTCCTCGCCGAGGCCGTGCGGCTGGGTTACGCCGAAGCCGACCCGACCGCCGATGTCGAAGGCCATGACGCGGCGGCGAAGGCCGCGATCCTCGCGTCGATCGCGTTCCACTCGCGAGTCACCGCGAACGACGTCTACTGCGAGGGGATTAGCGCGATCACCGCAGATGACCTCGTCGCTGCGAAGAAGTTCGACTGCACTGTGAAACTGCTGTCGATCTGTGAGCGCATCGAAGCCGACGGCGTCGAGAAGATCTCGGCCCGCGTCTACCCGGCACTCATCCCATTCGAGCACCCGCTCGCCACTGTCAACGGTGCGTTCAACGCCGTCGTCGTCGAAGCCGAAGACGCCGGACGTCTGATGTTCTACGGGCAGGGGGCAGGCGGTGCGCCGACCGCGTCCGCCGTCCTCGGTGACCTCGTGATGGCCGCACGCAACCGCGTCAACGGCGGCCGCGGACCGTTGGAGTCGACGTACGCGTCGTTGCCGATCGCGCCGATCGACGACGTCCAGACCCGCTACTACGTGTCGATGAACGTCGCTGACAAAGCAGGCGTCCTCGAACAGGTCGCTGCCGAGTTCGCCAAGCGCTCGGTGTCTATCGCCGCCGTCCGACAGGAGGGTGCTGGCGAGTCCGCGCGCCTGATCGTCGTCACCCATCGCGCCTCCGATCGAGACCAGTCGGAGACCGTCGCCGCTATTGAGAAGATGGACTCCGTCATCAAGGTGTCCAGCGTGCTCCGACTGGAGGGAACCAATGACTGACTCCGCTCACAAGCCCGTCCACCATGGCTGGCCGGGCCTGATCGAGGCCTACCGCGATCGCCTGCCCGTGGGCGACGACTGGAAGGTCGTCACGCTTCACGAGGGTGCGACGCCCCTGATCGCAGCGCCGGTCCTGTCGGAGATCACCGGCTGTGAGGTGTACCTGAAGGTCGAAGGCCTCAATCCGACGGGCTCGTTCAAGGACCGCGGGATGACGATGGCCGTCACCAATGCCGTCAACAACGGCAAGAAGGCCGTCCTGTGCGCGTCGACGGGGAACACCTCGGCATCGGCGGCGGCGTACGCGACCCGAGCGGGTATGACCTGCGCCGTCCTGATCCCCCAAGGCAAGATCGCGATGGGCAAACTCGCCCAGGCCGTCATGCACGGCGCTCAAGTCGTCCAGGTACAGGGCAACTTCGACGACTGCCTCGAGCTGGCGCGCAAAGTGACTGCCGAGTTCACCGAGATCGAGCTCGTGAACTCGGTGAACCCGGCCCGGATCGAGGGACAGAAGACGGCGTCGTTCGAGATCGTCGATGTGCTCGGGAAGGCTCCCGACGTCCACGCACTGCCGGTCGGCAACGCCGGCAACATCACGGCGTACTGGAAGGGCTACCGCGAATACCACGCCGACGGCATCACCGCGACGCTGCCACGCATGCTCGGTGTGCAGGCCGCCGGCGCTGCACCCCTGGTCAACGGGGCTCCGGTGTCCGATCCCGAGACCGTCGCGACCGCGATCCGCATCGGCTCGCCCGCCAGCTGGAACCAGGCCGTCGCCGCCAAGGACGAGTCGAACGGCCAGTTCCGCGCGGCCACCGATGAGAAGATCCTCGAGGCGTACCGCCTCGTCGCGGGCCGCGAAGGCGTGTTCGTCGAGCCCGCATCCGCGGCGAGCGTCGCAGGCCTGCTCGCCGCCCACGAGGACGGTTGGATCGAACCGGGCTCGACTGTCGTGTGCACGGTGACCGGCAACGGACTCAAGGACCCGGACACCGCGTTGCTCGAGATGGAAGAGGTCGACGCGATCCCGGTCGACCCGGTAGCGGTGGCGCGCGCACTGGGCGTCAGCTGACGAGTATGGGGAACGTTGTGAGTGCTGCGTCGTCAGTCGGAGCTCCGAACGCGGAGATCGTCCTCGCTGAGGGGACCACAGTCCGCGTTCGAGTCCCGGCGTCGAGCGCGAACCTGGGCCCGGGCTTCGACTGTCTCGGGCTGGCGCTGGGCATGTACGACGAGGTCGAGGTGACGGTCACTTCTTCGGACGTCGTCGTCGCCGTCGAAGGCGAAGCGGCGGGTGCCGTCCCGACCGACGAGAGTCACCTGGTTGCGCGCGCGGTGATCCGTGGACTCGAGTACGCCGGCGTCGCGGCACCCGGCGTGGCTCTGCGTTGCGTCAACAGGATCCCGCATTCACGTGGCCTCGGTTCGTCGGCGGCCGCGGTGGTCGGCGGTCTCGCCGGAGCATCGGCGCTCCTCGTCGCCGACGGTCGCCGCGCTGCGCTCACCGAGAGCGAACTGGTCCAGATGTCCAGTGAGTTCGAAGGCCACCCGGATAATGCCGCGGCGTCGGTCTTGGGATCCGGGGTCGTCACATGGACACGCGACGGCGGCGACGGAGAGTTCTTCGCGCGCCGCCTCGAACTGCACGCTGATATCCGGGCGACGTCGTTCATCCCGCAGACGCGGTCGTCGACGACGCTCACTCGGGGGCTGCTTCCCGACGCCGTTCCGCGTGCGGACGCGGTGTTCAATCTCAGTCGTGCCGCATTGGGCATCGTCGCGTTGACGAGTGATCCGACTTGTCTGTTCGACGCGACGACCGACCGGCTACACCAGCCGTATCGCGCCGAAGCGATGCCGGCGACGAACGGCCTGATGGAGGCATTGCGCGAACGTGGGCACGCCGCGACCGTGTCGGGTGCCGGCCCTTCCGTACTCGTCTTGGGCACCACAGCCCTCGGTGACGACGAGTCCAGGCTGGCCAGCGAGTTCGGCTTCGAAATGGTGTCGCTTCCGATCGCGGGCGGCGTGAAAATAGTCGGCTAGCCGACTCGGGCATCCGCCCTTTCGTGCCCGCCGTGCTACCCGGTGGTACGCTGGAATCGCTCCGCCGTGAAGGCCACGATCTAGTGCCTTTATTCTCCCGGCCGCTAAGGACCTCTTCCGACGTCGGTCGCCTTCGGCGAAGTGATGAGATGACATGCTCCCCGCTCGCTCATGAGCGGACGCCCCGGCCTCTGGCGTCGGGGAACGAAAGGAATTCCGTGACCGAAACGGACCTGCAGACCTCCAAGCGTGCTCGGACCGGGTTGTCGGCGATGCTGCTCCCCGAACTCCGCTCGCTCGCGGGTGAGCTGGGTATCAAGGGCACGTCGGGCATGCGCAAGGGCGACCTGATCGACGTGATCAGGACTCACCAGCAGGGTGGGGGACCCCAGAGCGCTCCGGCGGCCAAGCGAAAAGCAGCACCAGTGAAGGATGCCGGCGATCCGCGAGCCGACACCGCTGAGACACCTGCGCGGAGATCTGCTCCGGCAGAGGCCCCGGCTGCGAAGACGGGCCAGGCGAACGCCGAGGCGCCGAGTGCAGCGACTCAAGTGGTCGTGCCCCAGCCTGCCAGACCCACCGACGCCCCGAAGGCGCGCGACGCCGCAGACGGCAATGACAAGTCCGGCCCGGACAACGACGGTGACCAGCAGCGCGCCAACCGCGACCGGAATCGAAACCGCAATCGCGGCGATCGAGACCGCGGTCAGAACTCGGGCGGTCAGAACTCGGGCAACGATAACGGCGGCAACGAGAACGCCAACAAGCACAACAACGGCGAAGCCAAGCACGCCGATCGCGGCGGCAAACAGGGCCCCGAAAAGAACAACCCCGACAAGAACAACGGGGACAAGAACAACGGGGACAAGTCTCAGGGCGACCGCAATCAGCGCCAGGGCAATCAGAACCAGGGCAATCAGAACCAGGGCAATCAGAACCAGGGCGGGCGCAACAACCAGAACAACAACAACGACGACGATGACATGGACGGCAACGGCCGTCGGCGGGGTCGTCGCTTCCGCGAGCGTCGTCGCGGGCGTGACCGTGGACCCGACGGCGGCGGCGAGCCGCAGGTCAACGAGGGCGACACGATCGCCCCGGTTGCAGGCATCCTCGACGTCCTCGACAACTACGCGTTCGTCCGCACGTCGGGCTACCTGGCCGGGTCGAATGACGTCTATGTGTCGATGAACCTGGTCCGCCGCAACGGATTGCGTCGCGGCGACGCCATCACCGGTGCGGTGAAGGTACCGCGTGAAGGCGAGGGCCAAGGCGGTCAGGGAAACCAGCGCCAGAAGTTCAATCCGCTGGTCCGCCTGGACACCGTCAACGGCTCCGACGTGGAGGCCGCGCGCAAGCGTCCGGACTTCAACAAGTTGACGCCGCTCTACCCGAACCAGCGTCTGCGTCTGGAGACGACGCAAGACCGCCTGTCGACGCGCGTGATCGACCTGATCATGCCGATCGGTAAGGGGCAGCGTGCCCTCATCGTCTCGCCGCCGAAGGCCGGTAAGACGACGATCCTGCAGGACATCGCCAACGCGATCTCGACCAACAACCCGGAATGCCACCTCATGGTGGTGCTCGTCGACGAGCGTCCGGAAGAAGTCACCGACATGCAGCGGTCGGTGAAGGGCGAGGTCATCGCCTCGACCTTCGACCGCCCGCCGTCAGATCACACCAGCGTCGCTGAACTCGCCATCGAGCGGGCCAAGCGTCTGGTGGAGAGCGGACAAGACGTCGTCGTCCTGCTCGACTCGATCACCCGCCTCGGCCGCGCGTACAACAACGCGTCGCCTGCATCGGGCCGCATCCTGTCCGGCGGTGTCGACTCGACGGCGCTGTACCCGCCGAAGCGCTTCCTCGGCGCAGCGCGCAACATCGAGAACGGCGGTTCGCTCACCATCATCGCGTCGGCCCTGGTGGAAACCGGTTCGACCGGTGACACCGTGATCTTCGAGGAGTTCAAGGGCACCGGCAACGCCGAGCTCAAGCTCGACCGCAAGATCTCCGAACGACGTGTGTTCCCGGCGGTCGACCTCAACCTGTCGAGTACGCGTAAAGACGAGCTGCTGCTCTCGCCCGACGAGTTCGCCATCGTGCACAAACTGCGTCGCCTGCTGTCGGGTCTCGACTCGCAGGCCGCGATCGACCTGCTCATCTCACAGCTCAAGAAGACGGGCAGCAACGTCGAATTCCTGATGCAGGTGAGCAAGAACGCTCCAGGAGTCATGAAGGAGGACTAGTCCGCTCGACGGAGCAGCCCTCCTCGACCAGCAGCCTCTTCTCGACCAGCAGGTAGGCCGCTGCCCGCGCGACCCGTCAGTAGACGTCGCGTAGGTAGCGGCCTTCGCTGCGTAGACGCTCCAATGTGGCGCGGGCGGCGTCCTCGTCGACGTCGCCGTATTCGACGATGATCGACGCGAGGGCGTCCTCCACGTCACCGGCCATGCGATCGGCGTCGCCGCACACATAGACGACGGCTCCGTCACGTAGCCATGTATAGAGCTCCTCGCCGTGCCCGCCCATTAGATGACTGACGTACTCCTTGTGCTCCTGTTCGCGGGAGAAGGCGACGTCGAGGCGGTCGAGGCTGCCGTTGGCATGCAAGTCGAGCAACTCGTCGCGGTAGAGGAAGTCGTGGTCGCGGTTGCGGGCCCCGTGGAACAACCAGTTGCGTCCGGAGCCGTTGCTGCCCGCACGTTCGTGGACGAAGGCGCGGAACGGTGCGATGCCGGTGCCGGGGCCGATCATGATGATGTCGGTGTCGGGCTCGGGGAGTCGGAACGACTTGTTCGGCGTCACATAGATGCCGACGGTGTCGCCCGGGGCGACCCGGTCGGCGAGATACGCCGACGCAGCGCCGTGCCGATCCCGTCCGTCCCCCCACTCCTCGGAGGCGAAGTGACGAACAGTGGCCGGCGTGAGGTGCAGAGTGCCCTCGTGGACGGTCGGCGAGGACGAGATCGAGTAGGTCCGCGCAGTGAGGGGCTTGAGCTCTGCGAGGAAGGCCTCTGGTGTCGGATGCCATTCGTCGTCGAGGTTGAGCAGGTCTAAGACGTCGCGTCCGCGGGCCCACGCGTCGAGAGCTGCGCGCTCACCTGCCAGCATGGCGCTGACTTCGGTGTTGCCGCGAGCGTTGGCGAGATGATCGAGCAGGTATGGGGAGACCGACGTGATCTCGAAGCCGTGCGTGAGCGCCTGGACGAGGGTGCGTTCGCCCTTGCGATCGGTGATGACGGTGTCGCCGGGTACCCCGAGACGGTCGATGATCGCGCCGACGAGCGCGGGCTCGTTTGCAGGTGTCACGTTCACCGCATCGCCCGGCACGTACTCGAGACCCGATCCTTCGATGTCCAGAACGAGGTGGCGCACCTCCTTGGTGCTCTCGGGCGCGGTCAGAAGCGAGTTCTCGATGACGGTCGCCGGAAACGGGTTTCGTCGTGACCAGCGGGGACGCTTCGCTGCGCGGGCCGGTTTGTCGGTCGAGGTGCCTTCGGTCATGACATCTAGGTTAGGCCTGCCATACTCACACGACGAAACCTGGCGGCAACGGTGCGGATTCGTCGTAACCACACCAGTTATGGAATAATCGATCGGTCAGTCCGGTTCCGGTTCACACCGAAGCATTTCGCCCGGTGACCCGGCGACCACTTTTGAAAGGGACGAGAATGAAGCAGGGAATCCACCCCGATTACGAGGTGACTGTCGTCAACTGTGGTTGCGGCAACGAGTTCACCACCCGCAGCAGCGCCAAGGGCGGCCACATCACGGTGGAAGTCTGCTCGCAGTGCCACCCGTTCTACACCGGCAAGCAGAAGATCCTCGACACCGGTGGTCGTGTGGCTCGCTTCGAGAAGCGTTACGGCAAGCGCGCCAAGTAGCTCGCCTTCGACGCCCGGCTCGAGATCGTTCGCGATCTCAGGTCGGGCGTCGTTCGTTTTCCGCCACAGAACATCCAGATGGGGAGTGACCGACAGGTGAGCACGCAGGGACCGTCCGCGATCGACGACATCCTCGCCGAGCACGCAGGACTCGAGCAGCAACTGTCCGACCCCGCGCTGCACGACGACCCAGCCCACGCTCGTCGTGTCGGCAAGCGGTTCGCCGAGCTGGCCCCCGTGATGGCCGCTCACACCAAGCTCACCGCGGTGCGCGAGGACCTGGCCGCCGCCCGCGAGCTCGCCGAAGCCGAGCCCGAATTCGCCGAGGAGATTCCCGCGCTTGAGGCCAGCGAAGCCGAACTCGACGCGCTGTTGACCGATCTCCTGGCGCCTCGAGACCCCCACGACTCCGACGACGTCGTGCTGGAGGTCAAGTCCGGAGCGGGCGGCGAGGAGTCGGCGCTGTTCGCGTCCGACCTCGTCCGCATGTACCTCAAGTACTGCGAACGTCAGGGCTGGAAGGCGACCGTTCTCGGTGTCACCGAATCCGACCTCGGCGGCTACAAGGAGGCGACACTCGCGGTCAAAGCTCGTGAGTCCGTGCGCGACGGCGTCTGGTCCAAGCTCAAGTTCGAGGGCGGTGTCCACCGTGTTCAGCGGGTCCCGGTCACCGAGTCGCAAGGACGCATCCACACGTCGGCTGCCGGCGTGCTCGTGTATCCGGAGCCGGATGAGGTGGAGCAGATCCATATCGACGAGTCGGATCTGCGCGTCGACGTGTACCGCAGCTCGGGCAAGGGCGGTCAGGGCGTCAACACGACCGACTCGGCGGTTCGCCTCACCCACCTGCCGACCGGCATCGTGGTGACCTGTCAGAACGAGCGATCCCAGTTGCAGAACAAGGCTCGCGCCATGCAGGTCCTGGCGGCCCGGCTGCAGGCCGCTGCCGAGGAGGAAGCCGCTGCCGAGGCGGCGGCAGGGCGTGCGGCACAGATCCGCACCGTCGACCGCTCCGAGCGCATC